>JBEBCR010000103.1:0-9000 GCA_041157565.1 Planctomycetota bacterium
CGTCCGACGCCACGCGCCTCGCCGGGCCGGCCGAGGCGCAGGTCGACCTGCCCGGGCTGGGCGGCAAGGCCGAGTTGACCTGGCTCGTGCGCGGCGTCGACGCCGAGGACCTCGTGGTCGAAATCGAAGGACCGCAGTTCGTCCTGATGCGCGTGGAGATGGAGGAAGCCCGATGATCGCCACCTTCGCCTTGCTGCTCTGTTCCGCCGCGCCCGGCAGCCAGGCTGGCGGCGCGACGCAGCCCCCGGCGCCGCAGGTCGGCTTCCCGGGCCTGCCCACGGGCTTCCGGCCGCGCGTCGAGATCGCGTGGAACCGCTTCTACGACGCCGTCGAGATCGACGCGCTGATGGCGCGCATGGCGGCGCAGTGGCCCAAGCTGATGCGCGAGCACGCGCTGGGCTCGTCGGTCGAAGGACGGCCGCTGCGCCTGTGGATCCTCGGCGACGAGTCGAGCGGGCCCCTCGACGACAAGCCGGCGATGTGGGTCGACGGCAACATCCACGGCAACGAGGTGCAGGGCGCCGAGGCGGTCGCCTACCTGGCGTGGTACCTGCTCGAGAACTCGGAGTCGAACGCCGAAGTGGCCGCGCTGCTCGAGCGCGCGAGCTTCCACCTGCTGCCGATGGTCAACCCCGACGGGCGCGCGCGCTGGTTCGCCGAGGCGCACAACGCCAGCTCGTCCCGCACCGGCGCCAAGCCGACCGACGACGACGACGACGGACGCTTCGACGAGGACGGCCCGAACGACCTCGACGGCGACGGCCACATCGTGCAGATGCGCAAGCACGCGCCGGGGCAGGGCACGCACCGCCTCGATCCCGACGACCCGCGCGTGATGGTCCCCGTCCCGCCCAACGACGAAGGTCGGCGCGGCGACTGGCTGCTGCTGGGCTCGGAGGGCTTCGACGACGATGGCGACGGGCGCGTCGACGAGGACGGCGTCGGCGGCTACGACATGAACCGCGCGTGGCCCTCGATGTGGGAACCCGAGCACGTGCAGCGCGGCGCCGGTCCGTACCCGCTGCACTGGCCCGAGACGCGCGCCATCGCCGAGTGGCTGCGTTCGCGGCCCGAGGTCGCCGCCGTGCAGAGCTTCCACAACATGGGCGGCATGATCCTGCGCGGGCCTGGCGCCGAGTCCTTCGGCTCGTACGAGCCCGCCGACGTGCGCGTGTACGACGAGCTGGGCCGCGACGGCGAGCTGATGCTGCCGTTCTACCGCTACATGGTCCTGTGGAAGGACCTCTACACGGTGTACGGCGGCTTCGTGACGTGGACCTACGAGGGACTGGGCATCGTCTCGTTCACCAACGAGCTGTGGAACGACGACCAGATGTTCCCCGAGCGTTCCAAGGTCGCCAGCGGCGCGCTCGCCGGCGGCGACAAGCAGCGTCGCTGGTTCGACGACAAGCTGCTCGCCGGAGCGGGCTTCGTCGACTGGCGCGAGGTGGACCACCCCGTGCACGGCAAGGTCGAGGTCGGCGGCTGGCGCAAGGACGTCGGACGCGTGCCGCCGAGCTTCCTCGTCGAGGAGATGCTGCATCGGAACGCGCTCTTCTGCATCGCGCACGCCGCGGCGATGCCCGAGGTGTCGATCGAGGAGCCGCAGCTGCTCGACCTGGGCGACGGCTTGAAGGCGCTCGACGTCGTGGTGCGCAACAAGCGCGCCATCCCCACGCGCACTGCGCAGGCCGCCAAGCACAAGCTCGGCCTGATGGACTCGATCTCGCTCGAGGGCAAGGACGTCGAGGTGCTGGCCGCGGGCGTGCGCGGCGACCGCTTCCGCCCCGACCGCATCGAACTCGCCGAGCGCGAACCTGCCGTGCTGCGGCTCGAGCAGGGCGTGCCTGGCCGCGGCGAGGTGCGCGTGCGCTTCTACCTGCGAGGCGAGGGCCGGCGCGCGACCATCCGGTGGCGCGGCGAGAAGGGCCGCGACGCGCGGCGCGACGTGCCGCTCGACTGAGCGACGCGCGCAGCGCCCTCCAGCGCGGCTCCAAGGCCGGACCTGGCGCTCAGCGCGCCGACCAGACTCCGACCCACCCGGTCAGGTCCACGCCCGAACCGGTCCACAGGTCCTCGCTGAAGCCCGCCATCAGGCGCACGTCGCGCGTGAGCTCGAAGGCCAAGCCCAGGTCGAGGTCCATGTTGAAGCGCTCGACCTCGTCGAGGTCCACGTCGTCGGTGGCGGGCGGCGCGTAGCGCAACGCCGCCAGCCACGAGGTGCGCTCGCCGTGGCGCAGCTCGCACGACAACCATCCCTGGATGCGGTCGGGCGCGCCCAGTCCCGCGTCCTGGAAGCCCGAGGGCGTGGACACCGCGACGTAGTCGACGCCACCGATGAAGGTCCAGTCCCCGCGACTCTTCTCCGCCACGACCCCGATGGAGGCGTCGAGCCCGCCGTTGCCGAATCCGTGGTTGACCGAGCCGACCGGCAGCTCGAGCCCAGCGCGCAGCGCCAGCGCCGGGCGCTCGTCCGTCTCGTCGTACAGGCGGTAGGTCCACAGCACCGGGATGTCGCACGCGCCGAACTCGTCGGGATCCATCTCGAAGGCCACGACCCCGTCCGATTCAAGGCTCATCCCCCACTCGTTGTCCGGTCGATCCTCGCGTCCCCCGTTGGTCATGCCGAAGAGCCCGTGCCAGAGCTCGATCGGCCCGTCGAGGAAGCCCGACGAGGTCCACAGGAACGGGAACTCGACCTCGACCTCGCTGCGCTTGTCGATCCCGTAGCGCAGGAACACACCGGTGCGCCACAACTCCCCGTCGAAGGTCGCCGCCTGCGTCCCGTTCGACCCCACCTCGTGCACGCTGGCGTAGGAACTGAACGCCGAAGTCCCGAGCGTCCCCGCCTCCTGGGTCCCGGCAGACCGCGGCCGCGGCGAGAGGAACTGCTGGACGATCGGGCCGTTGACGCGCGTGGGGGCCGGACCGCGCACGACCTGCGGAACGCTGGGCGTCGCTTGGCAGGCGGCGAGCAGGAGGAGGAGGGTGGCGGGGAGGGGGCGGAGCATGGGAGGGATGCTGGCCCCTGAGATTGTGCGCAACCTGGAAGGCTGGACGCCAAGTCGCCGCGCGAAAAGCGCGCGGACTGCTGCAGGCGAGGCCATGGCGAGCGTCTACACACGTGGAAGGGTGCTCGCGAGACGACCAGGCCGAGGCCTGGTGGGCGCGAGGCCCCGCCGGCCGCCGCGTCACCCCGCCGGCCGCAACTTGAACCCACGGGCCGCGTGGCCCACCCCGGCGCGCGGCGCATGGCGTGCGCGCGCCGCATCACGTCGCGAAGGAGGAGCGATCTGCACGAAACCAGGCACCGCAAGCGAGGCTGACGCGAGGCCGCGACCGAAGCGCGGCTGGCCCCCATGATCGTGCAAGGACAAGCCGACGAGCCTGCGCAGGGACGATCCCGCGAGCGCGATACCCACGCCGCGATCACGTCCTGCGCGTCGAGCTGTACGTGGCCCGGCCGCGCGTGGCACCACCGGCCGCCGCCCCAAGGCGCGTCGGGGGGCCTTGACGCCGCACGGCTCGCCAGCCGCGCGGCGCCAGGCAGGCGTGCGGGCGTCGTGCGCTTTCCACCAGCCCCGGTCGCACCGGACCGCTGCCGCGAGCGCGCACAATGAACGGGACCAGCATCAGTCCAAGTCGACCACGAACCGCCGCCCCCCCTCCAACTCCCCCCGCGCCAACAACCCATCCGCGAAGCGCTCGTCCTCCACCGGCTCGTCGCGCACCTCGACGCGCTCCACGACCGCCGCCGGCGGACCGCGGCGAAGGAAGGCCTCCAGGCGCTCGAGGGCCGGGGCCGGGCCGCGGGCGATGCACTCGACGCGGCCGTCGGGGAGGTTGCGCACGAGGCCGTCGAGGCCGAGGGCGCGCGCTTCGAGCTTGGCGTGGTGGCGGAAGGCGACGCCTTGGACGCGGCCGGAGACGAGGTAGCGGCGGGCTAGCGCGCGGGGGTGGTCCATGCGCGGATCAGGATGCCATGCGCGCGTCGCGTTCGCGCTCGACGCGCGGGCTACTGCTTCAGCGAACGGCCGGGCTGCCACAGCACGTCGCCGGCGCCGTGGTCGTTGAGCACGCGGCCGAGGACGAACAGGTAGTCGGAGAGTCGGTTGAGGTACTTCAGGACCTCGGCGTTGACGCGCTCGCGCTCGTCGTCGCGCGCGGCGAGGGCCACGACCTCGCGCTCGGCGCGGCGGCAGACGGTGCGGGCGAGGTGCGTCCACGCGGACGGGCGCGTGCCGCCGGGGAGGATGAAGCTCTTCAGCGGCTGGAGCTTGGCGTTCTCGCGGTCGATCAGCGACTCGAGGTGCTCGGCGTAGCCCGGCGCGATGCGCAGGCGCGCGCCCGCCTCGCCGGGGACGCACAGGTCGGCGCCCACGTCGAACAGCTCGTTCTGGATGCGCAGGATGTCGCCCTTGTGCGGTTCCTCGACGCCGTGCGCCACCATGAGTCCCAGCACGGCGGACAACTCGTCGACCGTGCCGTAGGCGCACACGCGCAGGTGGTGCTTGTCGACGCGCGTGCCGTCGCCGAGGCTCGTCTGCCCCTGGTCGCCGCCCTTGGTGTAGATGCGATCGAGTCGAACCATGTGGAGTCGCTGTGTGGGTTGGGCGCGGGACGGTCGGTCGGGGCGCGAGGCAGGATCTTGGGCGCGCGCGAGGCGCGGTGCAACGAGAACCCTTCGCCGGCCGTGCTGGTTCGGATGCGAACCGTGCCCGATCGCCCCGCGCAGGGCCGCGGAGGTGGGCGAGGGCCTGCGGGAAGCCCCGCGGGGGCTCCCGGAAGCGGGGCGCGCGCGGCTCAGCCCGCGGCGTGGCCTTGGCCGGGATCGCCGGAGGAGGCGGAGTCGGAGCCCTGCTCCGCGCGCCGGCGGCGCGCCTCCTCCTGCGCCTCGCGGCGGCGGCCGCGCTTCGTCGAGACCGACAGTCCGAGGTCCTTCGGCGTCAGCGTGGAGCCCAGCGCGCGCGCCATCAGGTGCCAGGCGCGCGCGTCGCGGTCGTCGAGCGCGGCGCGCGAGAACACGCGCTCGATCGAGGCGACGATGTCCTCGCGCGCGGACTCGGTCAGCGCCACGCGCTCGCCGAAGGCGTGCTTGAGCGCGGCCTTGAGGAACTCGCGCGCTTCGCCGCTGATCGGCTTGGAGCCGCGCTCGGCGGCGCGCGAACCGCGGCCCGTGTGGAGCCCCGACAGCACCACGGCGGTGGCCACGGCCAGGTTGAGCGAGCCGTGCTCGGCGCTGGTGGCGATGTGCACGAGTTCTCCGCACAAGTCGGTCTCGTCGCGCGTCAAGCCGGTCTCCTCGTTGCCGAAGACCAGCGCCACCCTGTGGTCGGGATCGTCGGCGAGCTCGGCGATGCCCGCCTGCGCGGCGCGCCAGTCGCGCCGCGTGCGGTGGTCGTAGGCGCGCGCCGTGAAGCCGATGCTCGCCGTGCAGTCGGCGAGCGCCTCGCGCAGCGTGGCGACCACGCGGATCCTGCCGGCCGCGCCCTCGACGCCATGGCTCATCTGCTCGAAGTCGGGATGCACGAGCATCGAGGGCTTCAGCGGCGAAACCAGCACGATCTCGCACGGACCGAAATTGGCCGCGATGCGCGCCACCATGCCGACGTTGCGCGGCCCCTGCGGACGCGCGAGGACCAGGCGCTTCATGCCCGTCCAGCGACCTTGGCGCGCACGGCGGCGAGCTGGGCGGGGTCGGGGTTGCCGCCCGAGACGACCACCACCACGCGCAGCGGGTCGGCGGCCGAGCGCTTGTCAAGCAATCTTGACGGCAGCCGCCCGGAGAGCACGACGGCGCAAGCGGCGGCTCCGGCGGGCTCGACCACCTCGCCGAGGCGCACGAGCTCCTCCTGCGCGGCGAGGATCTCCGCGTCCGGCAGGTGCACCACCTCGTCGACGCAGTCGCGCGCCACGTCGATGTTGAGCTGGCCCGAGTAGGTCGGCGTCAGGCCCTGCACCTTGCTCGACACCTCGATGCGCACGGGGGAGCCTTGCCGCATGCCGCGCGCCAGGGACGGCGCGCCCTCGGGCTCGGCGCCCAGCACGACGACGCGGCGGCCGAACGCGCGGCGCAGGGCCAAGGACACGCCCGAGGCGAGCCCGCCGCCGCCCACGCAGACGACGACCACCTCGGCGTCGGGCGCCTGGCGCGCGATCTCCACGCCCACCGAGCCGGCGCCCTCGACGGTGCGCTCGGCGTCGTAGGGATGCACCAGCGCCATGCCGGCGGCGACGCGCGCGGCGCATTCGAGGTCGGCGGCCTCGCGCGTGGGCGACAGCACCACCGTGGCGCCCTCGGCGCGGCAGGCCTCGATCTTGTTCGGGTACGCGTTGGCCGGCATGCAGATGGTCGCCGGCACGCCGCCCTTGCGCGCGGCCCACGCCAACGCCTTGCCGTGGTTGCCCGACGAGGCGCACACCACGCCGGCCGCGCGCTGGGCGGGCGTCAGCTGGTCGATCTGGTTCCAGGCGCCGCGCGCCTTGAAGGAGCCGGTCTCCTGGCGGTTCTCGAGCTTGGCGCGCAGCGACACGCGCGGATCCGGCGAGGGCAGGGGCACGAGCGGAGTCTCGCGCACGACCAGCGCGAGGCGCGCGGCCTGTTCCTCGATGCGGATCCCCTTCCAGCGCGTCCACGGCTCGTCCATGGCGGCGATCATCCCCGAGAAGCCGCGCGCATGCAAAGCCCGCGCGCCGGACGCGCGCCTCACCTGGCGGGACGCAGCACCAGCGCGATGTGCGTCCAGCGCCGCTCGCGCGCCGGACGCAGGTCGGCTGGCCTCGCCATGGCGTGGCCGGGATGGCGCGCCTCCAGGCTCTTCGGCGCGGCGGCGAGGCGCAGGCGCGCCCAGCCGTCCTGGTTGGTGCGCGCCACCTCCCTGCCGTCGGCCACGACCACGGCGTCCTTGATCGGTTGGTTGCGGCGCGTGGAGACGACGCGCACCCACTCGCCCCAGCCGTACTGCGGAGCGGGCGACAGCACGCGTTCGCGCTCGCGCCCCGCGGGCGCCACGGCCGCCTTGGAGTCGCCGCGTTCGGGACGATGCTCGGCCGCGTCGAGGCGCCAGCGGAAGGGCTTCTCCAGCGGCCAATCGCGCAGCACGACCTCGCCATGGCGCGCCCACAGGTCGCGGTTGCCCTCGTGCGTCTCCAGGACGAGGTGGAAGCGCTCGAGCGGCAGCCCCGAGGTGGCGCTCCTCGGCTCGAAGCGGAAGTCGGCCACCGGCACGCCGTCCTTGACGCGGAAGTCGACCTCCTCGTCGCCGGCGGCGCACTTTTTCGAACGCGGCGTCCAATCGTAGGCGTCCGACTCCTCGACCGACACGATCCACGCGCCGGCGGGCAGGTCGACAAAGCGGTACGAACCCTCCAGGCGCGGGCGGTTCTCGGAGGGCTTGGCGACGTCGCGCCACTGCGCCTTCGCGCGCAGCGACAGGCCCGGACGCGCTTCGTCGCGCAGCACGAGCGTCGCGCCCGCCTGGTACGCGCCGCTGTCGGAGCGCACGACGCCGGCGATGTCGCCCGCGATCGGCAGGCGCGCGCACTCGAGTTCCTGCACGAGCGGCTCGCCCGGCGAGAGCGTCGCGACGACCTCGAGGTCGGCCACGGCGAGGTGGCGCGCGCGCAGCTTGACCACGCCCGGACGCAGTTGCCGCCACTGGAGCACGCCACGGTCGTCGGCGCGCTTCTCCTCCTTGCGGCCATCCTCGAACTCGAGCACGACCAGCGCCTGCGGCAGCGCCGCGCCGAGGCTCTTGACGCGCACCTCCAGCGCGGAACGCGCCTGCAGGTCGACGTGCAACGCGCCGACGCGGCCGCGCGCCAGCGCCATGGGTACGGAACCGCCCCAGCAGCCGTCCTTCGAGGCGAGGCCGACGCGCTCGACCTTCGCCGACTCGTCGCGGATCGGCGGGAAGCGCACCCATGGAGCGCCCGTGGCGTCGGAGGCGAGCGGTTCGCGCAGCGGCAGCACCTCGCTGGCGGCGCCTCGCTCGCGGCCCGACTCGTCCTCGACCACCTTCCAATGCAGCCGCGCGACGAGTTCCTCGGCGGGCTTCTCGCGCGGCGTCCACGACAACCGCACCGTCGGCCCGGCGGGCGCGCGCCACCACTGCGGATCCGCGGATCCGTCCCAGGCGTGCTCGCGCGCCAGCCCTTCCCACGGCTTGCGGCCGTCGTGCGCCAGGAGGACGAGCGCGCCCGCCTCGAACGTGGTCGAGAGCTCGAGCAGCCCTTCGTCGTCGCTCTCGCCCTCGACGCGACGCTCGCCCTGCAGCACGGAGACCTTGCAGCGCGGGAGCGGCTCGCCGGTGGCCTCGTCGAGCAGGATGGCGCGGATCGGACGCGCGGCGCGCGACGCGCGCTCCTCGGAGGCGAGCGGCGCCTGCGCCAGGCTCTCGCGCGCCGACGCGGAACTCGGCGCCTCCTCGAGCTCGACCTCCTCCTCGGAGGCGAGCGGCGCCTCGAGCGCGGCTTCCCGCGCTTGCGCGGACTCTTCGAGGCCCTGCACCTCGGGCAACGCCTCGATGGCGAGCGGAGGCGCGCCGCGCGGGCGCGAGCCCAGCGCGAACCAGGCGCCGGCGAGGGCGCACAGCGCCACGGCGACGAGGACCGGGGCCGGCCTCATCGCACCCGCGAACGCGCCTCGAGGCGCAGCACGACCAGCGCCAGCTTGTCCCTTGCCGAGGCGAACGAGCGTTGCGCCAGCGCGTTGCGGAACTCGGATGGAGACAGGCCCGGATCCAGGAGCGCGCCGTGCTCGGCGCGCATGGCGGACAGGCGACGGTTCCAGTCCGCGCGCGAGGCGGCGCGCTCGTCGGCGGGCGCGGCGCTCCACGCGACCAGCGAGACGCGATCGTCGATGGTGCAGGCGGCGCGCGCCGCGTCGTTCCACGCCGTCGACGAGACCCAGTTCGTCTGGCCGCGCAGGCCGAGGATCTGCCGGCCGCTGCGCGGATCGTAGAGGCGGAACAGGTCGTCGTTGCCGCACAACAGCACGCG
>JBEBCR010000104.1:0-3783 GCA_041157565.1 Planctomycetota bacterium
GAGCCGCGACATCGGCGTGGTGCACGACCTGATGATCCACGACCTGGACCTCGTGCTCGACCTCGTGGGATCCAGGGTGCGCTCGCTCGACGCGGTGGGCGGCGCGATCCTGACGAAGCAGGAGGACGTGGCCTCGGTGCGGCTGGTGTTCGAGAACGGGGCGCGCGCCAACATCACCGCCTCGCGCGCCAGCCTGCAGCCCACGCGCAAGCTGCGCCTGTTCTCGGGCGAAGGCTACGCCAGCCTCGACTTCGGCAAGAACTACGGCCTCGTCATCACGCCCGGACCCGAGTGGGAGAGCGGTCGCGTCGACCTCGCCACCATGGACGCCGCCACGATCTCGCAGCGCCAGGAGTGGATCGCCTCGCGGGTGCTGTCGCTGCGGGAACTCGACCTGTCCGGCCACGACCGGCCGCTGCAGGCCGAGATCGACTCGTTCCTCGCCGCCGTGCAGTCGGGCGCGGAGGCGGAGGTGACCGGCGAGGATGGCCGGGCGGCGCTCGAGCTGGCCGACCGCATCGTGGCCGACATCCGCGCCCAAGGTTGGTAGAGCCGCGCGCGGCCTTGGTAGAACAGTCGGCCGCATGGCCGTCCACGATCGCTTCGCGCCGCTGCCCGAATCCGCCGCCTCACGTCCCGCCGAGCTGGAAGAGGCGCTGGTCGCCTCGTGGCGCGCGGAACGCGTGTTCGAGTCGCTGCAGGCCGCGCGCAAGGACGCGCCGCGCTTCGTGTTCTGGGAGGGGCCGCCCACGGCGAACGGCAAGCCCGGCATCCACCACGTCTTCGCGCGCGCCATCAAGGACGCCGTCTGCCGCCACCGCTCGATGCTGGGGCGCCTGGTCGTGCGCAAGGCCGGCTGGGACACGCACGGCCTGCCGGTCGAGCTGGGCGTGGAGAAGGAGCTCGGCATCAGCGGCAAGCCGCAGATCGAGGCCTACGGAGTCGCGCGCTTCAACGCGCGCTGCAAGGAGTCGGTCTGGCGCTACAAGCAGGACTGGGAGCGGCTCTCCGAGCGCATCGGGTACTGGCTGGACTACGCCGATCCCTACGTCACCTACGACGACTCCTACGTCGAGAGCGTCTGGCACCTCTTGGCGCGCTTCCATCGCGCCGGCCTCGCCTACCGCGGCAAGAAGGTGCTGCCGTACTGCGGGCGCTGCGGCACGGGCTTGTCCTCGCACGAGCTGGGCCAGCCCGGCGCGTACAAGGAGGTGCTCGACCCCAGCGTCCACGTGCGCTTCAAGGTGGTCGGATCCGCGCGCGGCGAGTCGCTCCTGGCGTGGACCACGACGCCCTGGACCCTGCCGTCGAACATCGCGCTCGCCGTGCATCCGCAGGAGCCCTACGTGCTCGCCAAGGTCGACCTGCCGGTCCACAAGGGCGCGGAGAAGGGCTCGGCGGGGGCGGAGCTCGTCTGGATCGCCAAGGCGCGCGCGCAAGCGGTGCTCGGAGCCCACGAGGTCGTCGAGGAGCGCCCCGGCCGCGAGCTCGCGGGCTTGTCGTACCAGCCGCTGTTCGACGCCGACGTGCCCTGCGTCGATCCGGGCGCGTGGAAGCCGGATCCGGCGGGCCTGCACAAGGTCTGGACCGCCGAGTACGTCACGACCACCGACGGCACGGGCGTCGTGCACCAGGCCGCGGCCTACGGCGTCGACGACTGGGAGGTGGCGCGCAGGAACCGCCTGCCGGTCAAGCAGGCGGTGGGGGCCGAGGGGCGGCTCGTGGTCGAGGTGGCCGGCGTGCCCGCGGGCACCTTCTTCAAGGACGCCGACGAGGCGTTGTCGGAGGACCTCAAGCGCCGCGGACTGCTCCTGCGCAAGGCCAAGGAACCGCACAGCTATCCGCACTGCTGGCGCTGCGACACGCCGCTTTTCTACTACGCCGCGCCGGCCTGGTACCTGCGCACCAGCGCGATGAAGGAGCGCATGATCGAGCTCAACCGCGCGGTGCGCTGGATCCCGCCGGAGATCGGCACGGGCCGCTTCGGCGAGTGGCTCGAGAACAACATCGACTGGAACATCTCGCGCGACCGCTACTGGGGCACGCCGCTGCCGTACTGGACCTGCGACGGCTGCGACGCCGAGGAGAGCATCGGCGGCAAGGACGAGCTCGCGGCCAAGTGCGGCCGACTGCCCGAAGGCTTCGACTTCCACAAGCCGTCGATCGACGAGCCGACCTGGCCGTGCGCCAAGTGCGGCGGGACGATGCGCCGCACGAAGAGCGTGCTCGACTGCTGGTTCGACTCGGGCGCCATGCCGTACGCGCAATGGCACTGGCCGTTCGGCGAGGGCCGCGCCAAGGCCGAGGCCCAGTACCCCGCCGACTTCATCGCCGAGGGCCTCGACCAGACGCGTGGATGGTTCTACACGCTGCACGCCATCGGCACGTTCCTGCAGTCGCTGCCCGACTCCGGCCTGCCGCCCGGACCGCCGTTCAAGGCCTGCCTCGTCAACGGGCTCGTCCTCGACAAGGACGGCGTCAAGATGAGCAAGCGCCTCGGCAACATCGTCGATCCGTGGCAGGCGGTGTCCGAGCACGGCGCCGACGCGGTGCGCTGGTACCTCCTGTCGAGCGGCGCCACGCACCTCGCCAAGCGCTTCGATCCGGCCGGCATCCTCGAGGTGCGCCGCAAGCACTTCGGCACGCTGGTCAACTCGTGGAAGTTCTTCTCCGACTACGCGCGACTCGGCAAGGGCTTCGACCCGTCGCGCCCCGCGCCGCACGCCGCGCGGCCGGAGATCGACCGCTGGCTGGCGTCGCGCACCCAGTCGACCATCGCCGAGGTGCGCGCGCGCATGGACGACTACGACCTCGCCGGCGCCTGCCGCGCGCTGGAGCAGTTCGTCGGCGACGACCTCTCGAACTGGTACATCCGCCGCAACCGCGCGCGCTTCTGGAAGGGCGAGTGGACCGCGGACCGCGACGCGTGCTTCCACACGCTGCACGACGCGCTGCGCGCGGCCGCGCTGCTGATGGCGCCGCTCGCGCCGTTCCTGTCCGAGGCCATCTGGCTGCGCATCGCTCCCGGCGCCGGCTCGGTGCACGCGCAGCTCCTGCCCGAGCCGCGCGCGGAACTGGTCGACGAGGAGCTCGAGGGCGCCATGCGGCTCGTCGTGCGCCTCGTCGAGATGGGCCGCGCCTTGCGCGAGCGCGCCAAGCTCGGCATTCGCCAGCCGCTGCGCGCCATCCACGTGCGCGCTTCGGAGGCGCGGGCGCTGGAGCTGCTGCGCACCGGCTTCGCCGTCGAGCAGGTGCTTCTCGAGCTCAACATCAAGGCGATCGGCAGCCTCGCCGCCGACGACGGCGCCGTGTGCAGCCTGAAGGCCAAGGCCAACTTCCGCGTGCTGGGCAAGAAGGTCGGCGGCTTGATGAAGTCCGTCGCCGCCGCCATCGACGCGCTGCCCGCGGAAGCGGCCTCGCGCCTGCGTGCCGGCGGCTCCTGGACGGTCGAGGTCGAAGGGCGCGCCATCGAGCTCGCTCCCGAGGACGTCGAGATCCGCGTCGAGACCAGCGGCGCGTTCGACGTGGAGACCGATGGCCGGCTGGTGGCGTGGCTCGACGTCGAGCTGGACGAGGAGCTGCTCGGCGAAGGCCTGGCGCGCGAACTGACGTCGCGCGTCAACGCGCTGCGCAAGGAAGCCGGGCTCGGCGTCGAGGATCGCATCGCGCTGCACCTCGAGGCGCACGGCGCGCGCCTCGCGGCGGCGCTGCGCCGACACGCGCCGCTGATCCAGGCCGAGACGATGGCCGCCGCGCTCGGGGCGCTGGGGGCGGCGCCGGCCG
>JBEBCR010000105.1:0-3099 GCA_041157565.1 Planctomycetota bacterium
CGGCGAACACGGTGTACAGGTGCACGGGGCGCTTCTGGTTCATGAGCGCCAGGCGCAGCGCCGGCCGGGCCCCGGCCGCGGCGCAGCCGCAGACCGAGTTGACGAAGATCAGCGTGGTGCCGGGTTGGGCCACGGCCTTGTCGACCTCGGCCGGAGTCCGGAGCTCCTTGACGCCGAGGGTGGTGACTTCATCGCGGAAGGGTTGGACGAGTTCGGGGTCGTACATGGTGTGGGCGTCGGGAGCGGGGTTCGAGCGGGCCGATTGGCGCGCCTCGAGCCGCATAGTCTAGTGCGACGCGCCCTGGATTCTACCGTTCACGGAAGGCTTGCCCGGCGGCCGCGCCTAGAATCGAGCTCTGCCATGGACGCGAGCGGCCCCCGCCAGCACGAAGACGACGCCAAGCGGCGCCTCGCCGCGTTCTGGCGCGCGCTCGGCGAGGGCTCGCCCAACGAGCTGCGGGCCGTGCTCCTCGAGGAACCCGCGCTGGCGCACGCCTGCGACGAGCGGGGCGTGAGCGCGCTGCTCAAGGCGCGCTACGCCGGACGCTTCGCGGTCGTCGAGGCGCTGCTCGAGGCCCGCGGCGCGCAGGTCGACCTGTTCGAGTGCGCGGCGCTCGATCGTCCCGCGCAGCTCGAGCGGCACCTCGCCGCCCAACCAGCGCTCGTGCGCGCCTGGAGCCCGGACGGCTTCGGCGCGCTGCACCTGGCGGCCTTCTTCGGCTCCAGCGCCTGCGTGCGGGCCCTTTTGTCGCGCGGCGCGCCGGTCGAAGTCGAGGCGCAGAACCCGATGCGCGTGCGGCCGCTGCACTCGGCGGTGGCGGGCGGCGACGAGGAGTGCGTGCGCCTCTTGTTGTCGGCCGGCGCGCAGCTCGAGGCGCGCCAAGGCGGCGGCTTCACGCCGCTGATGGGCGCGGCGGCCGCCGGGCGCGCCGACCTCGCGCGCCTCCTCCTGAAGCACGGCGCTTCGCGCGCGGCGCGCGACGACGCGGGCAAGCGCGCCTGCGACCACGCGCTGCAGCGCGGCCACGTCGCCACGGCGCAGCTCCTCCAGTGAGGGCCGCGCGCCGGCGCGCTGTCCAGTGCGCTTGACAGCTCGCGCCGACGCGGGTCGTGGACCGGGTCGTCGGCGGGACCCGTGGCGGCGCCGATGGGCGGAGCTGGAGACTTCGGGGTATGATTCGCCGCATGTCCTCCTCCCTCGCGCGCCTCTTCGCCGCTTGCGCATCCCTGCTGGCCTTCGCCGTGGCCGCCGCGGCCCAGGACCTGTCGGCGCCCGGACCGCACGCCGTGGGCGAACGCACCGTCTCCGTCGCGCGCCCCGACGGGTCGACGTTCAACGCGCTGTTCTACTACCCCGCCACGAGCGCCGGCCCCAACACGCCCCTCGACCCGTCGGCCGCGCCCTACCCGGGCATCACCTTCGGCCACGGGTTCCTCACCGATCCGGCGCTGTACGCCAGCACCAACCGCCACCTCGCCAGCCACGGCCACTTCGTGCTCGCGACCACGACGCAGACGGGCTTCCTGCCCAACCACTCGGCCTTCGCGCTCGACATGCGCCACTGCCTGACCTGGCTCGAGCAGCAGAACGCCAACGCCACGTCGGCCTTGTTCGGCGCGGTCGACACGGCGCGCTTCGGCGCCACGGGCCACTCGATGGGCGGCGGCGCCTCGATCCTCGCCGCGGCCGCCGACGCGCGCATCAAGGCGCTGGCTCCCTTGGCCCCGGCCAACACGAACCCCTCGTCCATCTCGGCCATGGCTTCGGTGCGCGTGCCGACGCGCATCGTGTGCGGCACGCAGGACACGATCGTGCCGACCGCCAGCAACGGCCAGCCGATGTACGACGGCTGCCTCGCGCCGCGCCAGATCCTGTCGATCCTCAACGGTTGGCACTGCGGCTTCGTCGACACCGCGCCCGCAGGCGGCCTCGGCTGCGACTCGGGCGCCCTGCCGCGCGCCGAGCAGTTGGCCATCGTGCGCCGCCACCTCGCGGCGTTCTTCCTGCTGCACCTGCGCGGCGACCAGTCGAAGTGGAACCTCGTCTGGGGTCCGCAGGGCGCCACCGACGCCACGACCAGCATCGCGCGCGACGCGCGCGCGCGCTTCACGCCGTCCGCCGCGCGCCAGGCCGGCGTCGCTGGCCAGGTGCTCGACTACGCGCTGGTGGTCGTCAACCAGGGCCCGACGGCCGCGAGTTTCACTCTCGCCGTCGAGAACAACGCCTGGCCCGTCTCGCTCTCCGCCAGCCAGACGGCGCTGCTCGCCCCGGGGCAATCGGAGACCATCCACGTGCTGGTGACGATCCCCGCCGCGTCGACCTACCCCAACGACCGCTGCCTGGTCTCGGCGCGCAGCGACCTCGACGGGGCCACGCGCTGCTACGCGCGCCTCGGCTCGCGCCGCCTGTAGCCCTCCGCGCGCCGCTTGGACGGCGTCACGCGCCGGGCCGTCCGCCGCGCGGCGAGCGTCGGACGAGGCGCACGTTGATGCCGTGCGCCGGCAGCTCGTCGAAGTAGCGCAGCGCCGGCACGCTCGTCTCCAAGGGCCGCGCGCCGGGCTCCACCAGCCCGCGCGCCTGCATGTGCGCCACCAGCGCCGCGGGGAACGCGGTCGTGCGCTCCATCGCGGTGAAGCCCGTCCGCTCGTCGTGGCGGTCGAACAGGTCGTAGCGCAGCTCGAGCGGCCGCCCCGCGTGCACGCCGCGCGCGACGACGCGCAGGATGACGATGTCGCGCACCTCGTCGAAGGCTAGGCGTCGCTCGAAGAGCTCCTTGCTGAGCAAGAGCGGCGCCAGGCGCGTCCCATCGCGCGCCACGAGCTCCTCGTCCATGTAGCCGAGCTCGAACAACGCGCGGATGCGTTCCCAATGCCCGGGATGGCGGATCGTCTTGTAGTCGAAGGTCTCCAGCAAGCCCGCCCACGTGCGTGGGCACGTGCTGGTCGCGCCGCTCGTCACGCACGCCTCGAGCCGGCCTAGTTCGGGCGAGTCGAAGGGCTCGAGTTCGGTCAGCGTCGGCACGCGCGCGCGCTTGCCGCCGCGCAGGAACTCGGCCTCGCCGCGGTACTCGTTCCACAGGCCGTGGAAGTTGAACACGA
>JBEBCR010000106.1:0-8278 GCA_041157565.1 Planctomycetota bacterium
GCGGCTCGGCCAGTTGGGACGAGTGGGACCTCGCGTTGGTGCGCCAAGCCGGCGAGGCGCGCCTCGTGGGTCCCGAGCCGGCGCTGGACGCGTGCTGGCGGCGCGTGCTCGGACACGAGCATCGCCTCGGCCTGGTCAAGGTGTTCGACGCGTACCACAAGAGCAAGCTCGTCGACGACTGCCGCAGGCTTCGGGAGGAGTCGGTGCGCTTCGGCGCCACCAAGGCCGAGCAGCGCCGCATGGACGAGCTCCTGGCGGGCGCGGGACAGTCGACGGCGGCCAACGCCGCCTCGCAGCGCCTGCGCGTGCTGGCCGACGAGAAGAAGGCGCGCGCGGCGTCCGCGGCGCGCGTGCGCGAGGCGATGTCGTGGTGCGCCGCGCGCGGCTGGACACGCACGGCGAGTTCGCTCGCCGGGCTGGCGCGCGAGTTCGACCCCGAAGACGCCAAGGCGCTGGCGATGGTGCGGCCTTGGATCCCCGCGAGCTTCCCTTGGCGCGACGATCCCAAGGCGGCCGAATCGTGGATCCGCTGGAGTCCGCTGCTGGCGCCCGCCGACGGCGAGTTCGTCGCCGCGGACGATCCGCTGTGGACGAAGCTGGCGAAGGGTCCATGGGCGCGCGAGAAGGGCTCCATCGCGCTGCGTTCGCGCAACCTGCTCCTCGTCTCGCGCACGGACGACGCCGAGACGGTGGGGGGGTGCCTGCGGCAGGGCGAACAGGCGATCCGCGTGCTGGAGCTGCTGATGGAGGGCAACCGCGCCGGACGCAGGGCCAAGGACGACACCGAGCGCCTCGAAGTGCGCTTGCACAGGAACCGCAAGGAGTACGTGCTCGAGCATGGCGAGGAGCAGGCCGCCGGCCTGATTTGGACGGCCGGCTACTTCGTGCCCGCGGAGGACGTGTCGCGCTTCTTCGTGCCGGACGAGGGCCACATTCCCGGAGCACGCGAGCGCAGCCTGTATTCGGTCGTCGCCCACGAGTTGACCCACCACTACCTGGACGTGGTCTGGAACCGCAACGCGGGCGTGGCCGAGGAGGAACGGCCCAAGGTGCCGGGCTTCTGGGTCGTCGAGGGCATGGCCGACTTCGTCGAGGAGCAGGCCATGGAGCACGAGCGCGTCGGCGGCCGGTTCGACGATCCCACGGTGGCCGCGCTCGACGTGTGCTTCGCGCTCCACAAGCGGCGCGACCTGTACAAGGTGGGCGAGTTGCTGGCCATGAACCAGATCGACTTCGCCGGCCTGCCGGAGCGGGACATCGAGCACGAGGTCAAGTTGCGCAACAGCCTGCAGACGCGGATCGTCGACGCCACGGCCCTGTTCTACGCCCAGTCCGCCGCGCTGGTGTACTTCTTCATGCACAAGGACGGCGTCGAGGGCCGGACGCGCTTCATCGAGTACATGCGCGCGCACTACAACGGCAAGACCGAGAAGGACGGCTGGTCCGCGCTGGGCCGGGACTCGGCGCAGGCGCTGCAGGTCGAGTTCGAGGCCTTCCTCGCGAGCCTCGGCAAGTGACGCCACCCTGCGGCTTGCCCGACCGGCTCAGGAACGCGGAGCGTAGTTGAACAAGTCCGCCAAGGCGTAGGTCGCGGGTGGTCGTTCGTCGCGGGCGGCGGCCTTGTTCAGGGCGCGCAGCAGCTTCTCCATCGTGTTGCGAGTCAGGCGGCGGCCCTTGGCGCCGCGCGCGACCATCTTGTGTGTCAACTGCTCGCCCGAGGCCGCGACGAGGTCGTGGGGGGACAAGCCCAGTCGCTGGAGCAGCCCCGCCAAGGGTTGGGGGCCGAGGTCGAGGTCGTTCGCCGTTCCAGCGTCGTCTTGGTCTGCCAGGTCCATCGTCTTGGTCGCCTCTTCCTGCGCGCGTTCGCCCGAGCAGCCATGCGGGGCTGCGCTCGCGCCGCCACTTGGCTTGCGCGAAGCGTGGATGGTAGCCGAGTGCGCCATGTCGCGAATCGCTGCACGCGGCAGCGCCGACGCTCGAGCGTCGAGTGCTAGGTGGTGAGCCATGCGTTCCGCGCCTTGGTCAAGGCGTCCTGCGAGGTGGGGAACAACAACTTGCCCGAGGCCAGGGGCCTACGATGGCCGCAAGGTGTATCTCCTTGGAATGCATGGCCTTATGCATGCGCTTGAGCATGGGGCTTGCCGCCATCTTGCGCTTGCGGCCGCAGGGCCAGCGTGCAGCAAGGCTTGCATCGACAGGGGGGCACGGTCGCACCTGCATGAGCGCTCCAACGACCTTCGCATGGCCATGGGAAGGACGCGACCGCGAACGCATCGGCCAGGCAAGGCGAGCACGCGCGCCGCGCGGGCATTGGACCATCGTCGTGCGCGCGAAGCCCACGCGGCCAAGCGGCCATGCATCTCGCGCGAGTCGACGAACCATCCAGCCGATGCCATGTCCATGCACGAGCGATGCGCGCGCATGGAGCAGCGAGTCGACGAAGCCTTGGCGCCGACATGCGGGTGCGACGCCATGCAAAGGAATGTTGTGCATTGCGCATGCACTTGCCATAGTTGATGGCGAGCGAGGACGACGACCATCGTCCGCGCCAAGTCCCCCCCCAACTGCATGGCCATCCTTCGCACGGCTCCGGTGGAGCAAGCCCGCACGCGCCTTGGCGTGCTCCTCGCGCACGGAGAGATGCGCGTCCTCGCGATGCAGGCGTTCAAGGTCGGCCAGGTGGTCGACACGTTGCGCGGCATGATCAAGAAGCGCCCGACGCGCTACACCCTGCAGGTCGGCTGGAACCAGCACCTCGACGTGGCCAAGGACGCCACGCACGAGCGCATCATGGCCGAGCATCCGTGGCAGTTCCTCAACCACAGCTGCGAGCCGAACGTGCGCGTGCAAGGCCGCGACCTCGTCGCCGCCCGCCCGATCAAGGCCTTCGAGGAGCTGTCGTTCGACTACGAGACCACCGAGTGGGACATGGCCTCGCCGTTCACCTGCCGCTGCGGCGCCTGCGAGGGCCGCGTGGTGCGCGGTTTCCGCTGGTTGTCGACCGAGGACCGCCTGCGCCGCCTCGCCGTGCTCGCGCCGCACCTGAAGGAGCGGCTGGAGCTGGTCGAAGCCTGAGCGCCGCGCGCGCCACCCACCGGGCAGGCATGCGTCCAGCCGACCTAGGCCAGTGCATGCCCGCCGCCGCCGGAGGGGCGCGAGCTTGGGCGTAGGCGCGTCGCAGGATCCCGCGTCGGCCCCGCGCCTGTTGCATCGCTTCCTCGATGCCCCGCTGGCGCGCCATCCCGACGCGTTGGCGATCGACTCGCCCCCGGGCGAGGGCCGGCCGCGCCGGTCCCTGACCTACAGGCAGCTGGCCCTGCGCTCCGACGCCCTGGCGGCGCGCATCGCGTCCCGCGTCGGGCCCGAGCGCGTGGTCGCCATCCTGCTGCCGCGCGAGCTGCCGCACCTGCACGTGGCCCAGCTCGCGGCGTTGAAGAGCGGCGCCGCCTTCGCCTGCATCGAGCCGTCGCTGCCCGACGACTACGCGCGCGACCTGTACCAGGACGCCCAGGCCGACTTGCTGCTCGTCGACGCGGCTGGAGCGGCGCGCGCGGCGGCCATCGGCGTGCCGCCCGAGCAGGTCGTCGTCGTGCCCGACGAGGATCCCGCCACGCCCGTCGCGCCGCCCGCCGAGCGCGCCACGCCGCGGAACCTCGCCTACCTGATCTACACCTCGGGCACGACCGGCAAGCCGAAGGGGGTGATGATCGAGCACGCCAGCATCGCCAACCTGGTCGCCTCGGACCTCGACGAGTTCCGCCTGCGCCCCGGCGTGCGCGTGGCCCAAGGCTCCTCGCCGGCCTACGACTCGAGCATCGAGGAGACTTGGCTCGCGCTGGCCGCGGGCGGCGTCGTCGTGGCCCTCGACGACCGCGTCGTGCGCTCGGGGCCGGACCTCTTGTCGTGGCTGCAGTCCGAGCGCATCGGCGTGTTCTGCCCGCCGCCGACCTTGCTGCGCGCCATGGGGTGCAAGGATCCGCGCGCCGCGCTGCCCGGCTTGGAGCTCTTGTACGTGGGCGGCGAGGCGTTGCCCGACGACGTGGCCGCGGCATGGGGCGTCGGACGGCGGCTGGAGAACGGCTATGGGCCGACCGAATGCTCCGTCACGGCCACGCGCTGCACGATCGAGCCCGGACGGGCGGTGACGATCGGCAAGCCGGTGCGCGGCAACACGGCCCACGTGCTCGACGACGGGCTCGGCGACGTGCCCGAGGGCGAGGTCGGCGAGCTGTGCCTCGGCGGCGTCGGCGTGGCGCGCGGCTACCGCGGCGACCCCGAGCGCACGGCCGCCAAGTTCGTCGACCATCCGCGGCACGGCCGGCTGTACCGCACGGGCGACCTCGTGCGCCTCGACGCGCGCGGCGACCTCGTCTACCTCGGCCGCGGCGACAGCCAAGTCAAGGTGCGCGGCCACCGCATCGAGCTGGAGCAGATCGAGACGCGCCTCGCCGAATTGGCGGGCGTGCGCGAGGCGGCCTGCGCCGTGCAAGGCGAGGGGAGCCGCAAGCAGATCGTCGCGCACGTCGTGCCGCTCGACGCGGACGCGCCGCCCGATCCCGAATCCCTGCGCCGGAGGCTCGTCGAGCTGCTGCCGGCGCCGATGGTGCCGGCGCGCATCGGCTTGATCGCGTCCCTGCCCAAGAGCGTGGGCGGCAAGCTCGATCGCAAGCGCCTGCCCAGGCTCGAGCTGGCCGTCGCGCAGGACGAGGGCGCCGCGCTCGAAGGACTGGCCGCCGAGCTCGCCGCGCGCTTCGCCAAGGTGCTGTCGCTGCCTGGCGGCGTGGGGCTGGACAGCGACTTCTTCCTCGACCTCGGCGGCGATTCGCTGGCGGCGGCGGAACTCGTGTCGCTCCTGCGCGAGGATCCGCGCACCGAACGCATCACGGTGCGCGACCTGTACGCGGGTCGCACCGTGCGCGCGCTGCTGGCGGCGTGCGACGAGGAGCGGCAGCCGGAGCTCGTCGCCGAGCGCGGCGCGTACGAACTCGGCGCGAGCGCGCGCGGCGCGTTGTCGTCGCCGCGCGGCGACCCGGCCTGGTTCACCGTGGCGCAGGCGGCCTGGATCCTGTTCGAGCTGGCGGTCATCTGCGCGCTGGCGGGTTGGCTGGTGGTCGAGTTCCTGCCATGGCTCGTCGAGCGCGCCGGACTGGCGGGGACGCTGGTCGCCGTGCCGCTGGTGGCCTTCGGCGGCGCGCTCGCGTGGACGCCGCTGGCGCTGCTGTCGACGATCGCGCTCAAGCGCCTGCTCGTCGGACGCTACGCGATTGGTCGGCATCCGGCCTTCGGCGGTTGGCACCTGCGCCACTGGATCGTCACGCGCGCCGCGCGCCGCATCCCTTGGCGCGTCCTCGCCGGCACCGAATTGACCGCGATCGCCATGCGCGCCTTGGGCGCCAAGGTCGGCCGCGACGTGCACTTCCACCGCGGAGTCGACCTCGTCGACGGCGGCTGGGACCTGATCGAGCTCGGCGACCACGCGACCTTGGCGCAGGACTCGACGCTGCACGCCATCGAGCTCGAAGGCGGCTGCCTGGTGGCCGGACGCGTGCGCATGGGCGCGCACAGCTCGATCGGCATCCGCAGCGGCCTGGCGAGCGGGGCCGAGCTGGCCGAAGGCTGCGTGCTGTCCGACTTGTCGTGGCTGCCGGCCGACGCGCGCACCGCGCCGGGCGAGTCGTGGGACGGAGTGCCCGCGCGCCGCGCGGGGCCGGCACCCGAGCCGCCGCGCCTCGAGGGCGAGCCTGCGGGCTTGGTCGAGGGCGTGCTGTCCTTGTGCCTGCGCGCGCTGGCGCGCCTCGCCGTCGAGGCGCCGCTCGTGGGCGCGGCGCTCCTCGTGGCGACGTGGTTCGGGCTCGACCAGGCGGCCGTGCTCGGCTGGCTCGAGGCGCCGCGGTTGGAGCTCGAGCTCGTGCTGCTCGTGGGCGCCGTGCTCGTGCTGCGCGCGCCCGCCACCTTGCTCGTCGAATGCGCGCTGGTGCGCTGGCTCACGCCCACCAGCCCGACGACGTGCCGCCGCGGATCGTTGGCGTGGGAACGCCTGTGGATCGTGTCGGAGCTCTCCGACTCGGCCTCGAACTGGCTCAGTGGCTCCTTGATGTGGCCGATTTGGCTGCGCAAGGCGGGCATGAAGATCGGCCGCAACAGCGAGGTCAGCACGCTGATCGACCTCGTGCCCGGCATGGTCGAGATCGGCGACGAGTGCTTCCTCGCCGACGGCATCTACCTCGCCGGGCCGCGCCTGCGCTCGGGCGTCGCCAGCATCGAGCGCACGCGCATCGGCCATCGCACCTTCGTCGGCAACCACGCCACGATCCCGTCCGGCGAGCGCCTGCCCGACGACATCACCATCGGCGTCAGCACGGTGGCCACGGAGCGCTCGATCGTCGGCCCCGGCATCTGGTTCGGCCATCCGACCTTCCACATGGCGAGGAAGGGCGATCCCGCGCACGACCGGGCGACTACGCACGAACCCGGCCTCGCGCGGCGCGTCTCGCGCTGGTCGTGGGAGCTCCTGCGCTTCGCGCTGCCGTTGCCGATCGCCGCGCTGGCGCTCTTCTGGGTCGCGCTGGCCGAGGCGCCCTCGTGGGCCGAGGCGGGCGCGTGGGGGACGCTCTTGGCCGTGATGGTCGCCACGCTCGCCACGGGCGCCGCCGCCGTGCTGTTCCTCGTCGCGTTGAAGTGGGCGCTCATCGGCCGCGTGCGGCCGGGCACGCACCCGTTGTGGTCGTGCTGGTGCAGCCGCTGGGACTTCCTGTTCGTCGCGTGGAGCATGGTGGCGCGCGGCTTCCTCGCCGAGCTCGAGGGGACGCTCTTCTTGAACGCGGTGCTGCGGCTGTTCGGCGTCAAGATCGGCAAGCGCGTGCTGCTGGGCGCGGGCTTCTCGCAGGTCGTCGACCCCGACATGCTCGCCTTCGACGACGACAGCACCGTCGTCGGCAACTTCCAGGCGCACACCTTCGAGGACCGCGTGCTGAAGATCGACCACGTGCGGATCCGCGCCGGCGCGACGGTCGGCCACCATGCGGTGCTCTTCTACGGAGCCGACATCGGCGAGCGCGCGCTGGTGGCGCCGCACGGCGTCGTGCTCAAGGGCGAGCGCCTCGCCGGCGACTTCGAGTGGAGCGGCGTGCCCGTCCAGCGGGGCGCGCGGCGCTGACCGGCCCCGCGGCGGTCTTTGCAAAGGCGCTCGGCCGCTCGCGCCGGCCGCTCGCGGCCACGGCCTGCGGCTCCGCTTGGCGGCCCGGCCGCTTCTCGCCTACTCTGGTGGCGGAGGAACCGCACCATGCCCCGCAACTTGCCCCCCGTCGTGTTGTCCGAACCCTACCGCGCCGCCCTCGGCGAGACGCACCCGCTCGAAGCCCTGAAGAAGGGGCCCAAGCGCGTGCGCAAGCTGTGGAAGGGCGAGTCGAAGAAGCGCCTGCGGCGCCAGCCCGCTCCGGGCTCGTGGTCCGCGCACCAGGTCGTGGCGCACCTGTGCGACGCCGAAGTCATGTTCGGCGCGCGCCTGCGCTTCATCGCCGCCATGGATCGCCCCGGGATCGCCGGGTGGGACGAGAACTTGTTCGCGGCGCGTCTGCCGCACGAGGCCGCCAGCACCGAGGAGCTGCACGAAGGCTGGGCCGCGCTGCGCGCCATGAACCTCGCGCTGCTCGAGCGACTCGCGCCCGAAGCGTGGTCGCGCGTCGGCGTGCACAGCGAACGCGGAGACGAATCGTTGTCGAAGCTCGTGCACCTGCACGCGGCGCACGACCTCGTCCACGAAGCCCAGTTGGCGCGCGCCCTCGCCGCCAAGAAGCCCGCGAGCGAGGCCAAGCCGGCGAAGCAAGGCGACGACAAGCAGTCGCGCGCCAAGGACAAGGCCGAGGCCGAGGCGCAGAAGCGCGCCAAGAAGGAGCTCAAGCGCGCCTTGAAGGAGGCGGAGAAGGCCGCGCGCAAGGCGGACAAGGAAGCCAAGGGCTCCAAGGAAGCCAAGCAGAAGAAGGACGGCAAGGACGGCAAGCTCGAGCCGGTCGGCGCCAAGGGCTGAGCAGCGCCGCCGAGCCCGGTGCGTGGCGCCCCTTGCGCGCCGCCGAACGCGCGCCGAAACGCGTGGCGGGCGTCGCCCTCCCGAGGAGGACGACGCCCGCCGCGTGTTCCGAGGGAACACAAGCCGCGCGCCTAGGCGCGGCGCGCGCCTCGCGGACTCACTTGGCCTCGTTCTGGGCCTTGACCTTCTTGACCATCGCTTCCGGATCCTTCCAGAAGCCCTTTTCGCAGCCGCCGCAGCACAGGCGCACGA
>JBEBCR010000107.1:0-13015 GCA_041157565.1 Planctomycetota bacterium
CCATGGCCGCGTTGGCGGCGAGCCATGCCGCGGCCAAGTCTCCTGCTTGCAGTTCGATGGACACGCGCGCGCGCTGTGCGTCGATTGCGCGCGGCGCCAGTTCCGCCGCGCGGCGCGCGGCCGCGCGCGCTTCGTCGACGCGTCCCAGGCGTTGCAGGCACAGCGCGCGGTCCTTGTGCGCGATCCAAAGGTCGTCCTTCTTCGCCAGCGACTCGTCGAAGGCGCGCAACGCGGCAGCGTCGTCGCCTCGCCGGGTCGCCGCCACGCCGGCTTGCCACGGCCCCTGTGACCCGCTCGTGTCGACCGCGTCGGGAGTGGCGAAGGACAACGCGGCGAGGAGGGCGAGCACGCCGCCGTGCGCGGCGAGCTCGGGCACGCGGCGTTCGCGCGCCAGCGCCACGAGGTGCCCGAGGCCGGCGGCGGCGGCGATCGCCATCCATGGCAGGAGCGGCGCGCGGAAGCGCGCGCACACGAAGAACAGCACGATCGTGCCCGCGTACAGCCCGAGCATCAAGCACAGCGCGCCCGAGCCCTGCGTGCGACGCAGCGCCCACAGGCCGACGATGGCGAGGGGGAGCAGCACGCCGAAGCGCGCCGGCAGCCACGACAGGATCGGCGTGTAGGTCGCGAGGTAGTACGCGTCGTCCTGGTTGTTGCCCAGCTCGTGGTCGAGCAGCAGGAGCCGCGCCTTCCAAGCCATGTGGCGCAGCCCCGCCAGTGGTTCCGCGCTCCACCACGCCAGCGTCGCGCGCGCGTAGTGGTCCGAGACCTCGCTCGGGAGGAGCTTGCGGCCTTCGGCGGCCTCGGCTTGCGCGATCGAGTCGTGGAAGCCGCCCCACCAGTCCGGACGGGTGCCGGGGACGATGGCCGTGCTGCCATCGGAGCTTGGATTGTTGCCGATCCACAGGTTCACGCCACCTTGGGTGGCGACGAGGGCGAAGTCGCCCTCGCGCGCGTTGACGAAGGCGACGGGCGCGATCGGCAGCGCGACGCCGAGGAGGAACAGCGCGGCCACTCGCAGGCGATCGCGCGTCGCGCTCCAAGCGAGCCAGCACGACAAGGCCGCCGCCACCACGAGGAAGTTCGGCCGCACGATGCAGGCGAGGCCGAGCACCACTCCCGCCGCGAACAGGCGTCCCGCGCTCGGCTCGGCTCGCGCGCGCAAGCAGGCCCACAGCCCCAGCGCGCCGAGGAAGCACTCGAGCACCGGCAGCAGGAGCTCGGTCTCGAAGTAGGCGAGCATCGGGCACAGGGCGCACAGGAGCGCCGCCACGAGCGCCACGCGGGCGCTCGCGAGGTGGCGCGCGGCGAGCCAGGCGAACAAGCACGTGCCGACCCCG
Source organism: Planctomycetota bacterium (assembly GCA_041157565.1). Lineage (GTDB taxonomy): Bacteria > Planctomycetota > UBA1135 > UBA1135 > SXXH01. The sequence continues at coordinate 1,341 of JBEBCR010000107.1, forward strand.
AGCAGCGCCTGCACGAGGCGCGGCAGGAGCAGTCCGTCCCCGGCGAGCTTGAAGATGCCGGCGAGGAACAGCGGATAGAGCGGGGCGCGGAAGAACGGGCCGTCGAGATGCTCGCGGCCGGCGGCGAGGGCGCGAGCCCACTCGACGTGGAACAGCGCGTCCATCTGCGGCTCGAGGAAGTCGGGGTTCCACGCGCGCGCCTGCAGCACGGCCGCCAACCGCACGACGAAGGCCGCCGCGAGGATGGCGACGAGCGCGCGGCGCTCGCCTCGCGTCGACGGGGCGACGTTCATGCGCGCGTCCTGCGCGTCGTCAACGCGGCGCCTCGACATAGCCCACGCCGTCGAGGCGCTGGCGCGTGCCGGCATCGACGCGCGGCACGGGTCCTTGCTTGGCAGGCATCAGGCGCAGCGCCGCCTCGATGGCGGCGAGTTCGACCAGCGCGGCCTGGATGCGGGCCTCGTCGCTCGAGGCGCGCTGCTCGAGCGGATCGAGCGCGCGGTCGTAGAGCAGCGGCGCCTGCGGCGAGGCGCGCCGGTGGATCGTCTTCTCGGGGTCGCGCAACGAGGTCGTCGGCGGGCCCCAGAAGCGTCCATGCGCCAGGTGCGGACCGGGCTCGAGCACGCCGCGTCCGAGCACCCGCCCGATCACGCGACCATCGCGCGCGCGCTCGTCGTCGAGCCCGAAGCGCGCGAGCAGCGTGCGCGCCACGTCCACGTGGCCGACGAGCGCGTCCTCGCGACCGGCGGGGATGCCCGGGCCGCGCAGGAAGAGCGGCACCTGCAGCACCTCGGCGTGGTGCGCGTGCCCATGTTCCCAGTCGCCGTGCTCGCCGAACTCCTCGCCGTGGTCGGAGGTGACGACCAGCGTGCAGTTCGCGCGCGTCGCCTCCGGCAAGGAGCGCCACAGACGCCCGATCTCGTCGTCGACGTAAGCCACCTCGCCGTCGTACAGCTTCTCCATGCGCGCGAGGTGGTCGGGATCGAGGGGTGCTCCCTGGAATCGGCGCGCCACGACCTGCGCGCGGCTGCCCATGGGGATGGCGCTCGCCTGCGCGTCGCGCGGATCGGCGAAGCGCGCGCGCCAAGGCTGCGGGGGCTCGTACTCGGCGTGCGCGTCGAAGTAGTGCACGACGAGCAGGAAGGGCTCGTCGCCCGATTCCCTCACGAAGCGCAGCGCGTCGTCGGTCGTGCGTCGCGCGTCGCGCGGTGCGTGGTTGTCGGCGCTGCCCAGGGCGTCGACGTGCTCGAAGCCGCGCGCCAACCCGAAGGTCGGCCCGAGGAAGTCGACGTTCGCCACGAGTCCAGTGCGCCAGCCGGCGTCGCGGAACTGCTCGGCGACGAGCGGCGCGTCCTCGCGCACGGCGCGGAAGCCCGAGGACAGGTCTCCGCCAGCTCCGTGGCGCTGCGGCAGCAAGCCCGAGTACAGGGACGCGGTGGCGGGCAGCGTCCACGGCGCGTGGCTCCACGCGTCGTCGCAGACGAGGCCTTCGCGCGCCAAGGCGTCGAGGTTGGGCGTCAAGCCGCCCTCTCCGCCGTGGAACCCCACCTTGTCGCGGCGCAGCGTGTCCACGATGACGACGAGCACGCTGCCGCGTTCGCGCGGCGTCGGCGCGCAGGCGGCCTGCCAGGCGCAAAGGAGGCACGCGAGCAGCCACCATGCCCGGTGACTGGGCTCGACGAGGCCTTGGAGCGGCGGGAGTAGGCGGCGTGCCACGCCCCGTTTCTACGCAACCAAGGCCGCGCCTGCGAGTGCCTGCGCGCGACGCGTCGCCATGGCCAGCGGCGCGGCCCGGCCAGGCCGCCTCGGCGGGCGGGGCCGCCAAGGGGGCGACGCCGGCACGCTTGGCCGCGCCGGGGCCCCTGTGGCATCCTCTGCGCGTGGGGAGCTCCCATCGACCCTCGTCCGCCTGGATCCTCGTCGCCGCCGCCTCCCTGTGCGCGTGCGAGGAGCGGCTCGACGTCGAGCTGCGCTACCCCGACGACAGCCTCTACAAGCGCCACTCCTTCGTCGGTCGCGCGCTCGAGGGGCCTGCCGAGGTGCGCTACCCAAATGGAGTGGTCGAGTCCGAGGGCCTGTGGCGCGACGGCTTGCGCGAGGGGATCTGGACCATGCGCCACCCCGGCGGCGGCTTGCGCGCGCGCGGCGAGTACCGCGCCGGGCTGCGCGTGGGGTCGTGGGAGGAATGGCGCGAGGACGGCAGCCTCGTCGAGCGCGGATCCTGGGTCGACGGCGCGCGCGATGGCGTCTTCGAGATCGGCTCCCCGGGCGGCGGCGAGCGGCTCTCGGCGGTGTGGGAACAGGGCAGCCTGCTGCGCTTCGAGCGGCGCCCCTGAGGGATCGGGCAACGCCGCGGGGTCGTCAAGTTTCCTTGACAGCCCCGCGCCGGCCGCGCCGCGTCCGCCGCCCCGCTCAGGAGTTGGTGGGCAGCACCTGCAGCGGTCCGGCGAGGTCGCCCAGCGCCTCCGGGGCGGCCGCGCCCGCGCGCCAGATCCACAGGCGGCCGGTCGTGGCGCCGTCGCCGGAGCTGAAAGCCGTGCCGCCGAGGCTGGTGCGCTGCAGCGGCGAGGTGATCGCGCCGATGTTTGGGGTCGCCGCCTGCAGCGGCGAACTCGGCTCGCGGCGCATGAGTCGCCAGTTGCCCTGCTCCTGCAGCGCGAAGGAGCTGGAGCCTTCGCGCGTCGCCGGCGCGCCGGCCGTGCTCGTGTTGTCCCAGCTCGCTAGCAGCTGCGCCGCCGGCGCTGGGCCGCTCGGCAGGGCCCAGGCCTGCACGGGACGCTGGTTCGTGTCGAGCTGCACGATCGCCAGGATTCCCGCGCCATCGTGGGACAGCCACTGGATGCGGCGCAGTTGCGACAAGAGCGGCGTGCGCACGCCGGCGAAGGACAGGTGCTCGATGCTGGGCGTGGCGCCCATCTGCTGGACCATCCAACCCGATCCGTCTGGCAGCAAGTGCGCGCCCGCGATGTCCCAGTCGGGGACTCCGAGGAACGGCACGTTCGTGTCGCCCGAGGAGGCCGAGAGGTTCTGGAACTGCGGCCCGCTCGGGCCCTGGGTGACGGCGTAGAGATCCGCCTTCTGCAGGCTGACTTCGCCGATCGGCGTGGCTTCGCCGATGGCGACGAGCAGCGTGCCGTCGATGCGGAAGCCGAACAGGCCGACTTCGTCGAGCGTGTCGATCACGTAGGCGTCGCCCGACACTTGCTGCGTGGGCGCGCTCTGGCCTTGCGGAGCGAGCATGGCCTCGCCGCTGGTGGCGAAGGCGGTGGGCACGACGCTGCGCCAGACGACCTGCGTTCCATCGTTGGACACGGCCAAGTGCGGCCCCGAGGCGCTCTCGGGTTGGAACCCGGCGCCCGTGAAGGTGCTTGGTTGCGACGCGGCGCGATGCGCGGGCCCTGTGGCGCCGAAGACGTACGGCCACGCTTGCTGCGCGGAGGCGCCGGCGATGCCGACGCAGTGCGCGCCGTCGAGGCTCGCCGCCAACGCGTTGAAGTGCAGCGGTTGCCCTTCGCCGGGGGCGTAGGGCACGAGCGAGACTTGCGCGCCGCTCGCGCGGGCGAAGCGCACGAAGCCGCGGCCGGTGGCCACCGCGCCGAAGGTCGTGCCGAGGTGGAGCGAATCCGAGCCGATGCGCAGCGGCGGCGCCAAGGCGGTGCGGTTCTCGACCGCGCCGTCGAGGCCGATCTCGTACAGGTCGCCACCCGCCGCTTGGCGCGTGGCGGCGAGCACATGCGCGCCATCCGGCGAGACGGCGAGCTTCGAGAAGTACGGATCGCCACCGCCGACGAGCGCAGGTTGCTCGTGCAGCAGCGAAACCGCGCCAGAGGCTCGCACGAGGAAGTAGCCGTAGCGCACGCCATCCTCGGCGACGCGGCGGTGGTGGTAGACCGCGCCACGCCCTAGTGGAAGGATGATGTGCGTGGCCGTGCCGAGATTGCGGCCGAGTCGCGGCGACTGCGGCAACCACTCCGTCAGCGTGGCGCGCTGCGCCGCCTCGATGGGCAGCAACTCGATCGCCTGGAACGCCGGCGCCACGGGACTGGCGACTCCGGTTGTTTCGTCGAGGACGACGACGCGTCCAGCGCCGCCGGCAGGACCTTGGAATACGACGACTCCCCCTTGGGCATGCCCAAAGGTGGCGAGCCCGGCGAGGGCGCCGAGCGAGAACAGGGAACGGAGGGCCATGGGAGGGGCCTGTGGGTCGATGGGGACCTGCTCTTGCGGGAAGCGAGGGCAGGACTGGGGAGTCAGCAAATTGTAGTCCAGTCCACCCCGCGACTTGAAAAAATCCACGTCGGACGCGGTTATTCGGCAGCCGGAGGCTGTCGAAAGCGCTCCAAGTCCCTTTTGGGCAAGGCTCAAGATTGGTTTTCTAGATGGCCGACCTCCAGAATCTGGACGGCATGAATTGGATCACGCAACTCGGCTACGAGCCGCTCCGCAAGCTTTCGCAAGACGCGACCAGCGAGGTCTGGCAGGTCCAGCGAGCCGGCCAGATGTACGGACTGCGAGCCGGGTCCAGCGTCACCGAGCTCGGCGTGTTGGCGTCCATGGAGCATCCCAACCTCTTGCGCCTCGTCGATCACGGGGTCCTGCCGGATGGACGCGTGTGGTATGCGCGCGAATGGGCCCAGGGCCTCGAGTACTCGGCGTGGTTGGCCCTGCGCCCGCGCGGCATCGAGGAGGCGTGCTCGGTGGCCGCCGCGGCTTGCGACGCGCTCGCCTACTTGCACGGGCGCGGGCTGCTGCATGGCGACATGTCGCCGCGCAACCTGCTGGTCGGCGGCAATGGCGTGGTCAAGCTCGCCGACTATGGCCTCGTGCAAGTCGCCGGCGCGCGCGTGCGCGCCGCCTTCGGCACGCCCTTCTTCATGGCGCCCGAGGTGATCCAGCAAGAGCACGCCGGACCGGCGGTCGACTTGTTCGCGTTGGGCGCCGTCTTGGCGCGCGGCTGGGCCGCCGAAGAGGCGGACCCGCGCGTGTTCCACTCGCGCTTCCCGCAACTCGACTACTTCGCGGCGCGCGGCGCGCGGCGCGACCAGTTGCCCCACGAGGTCTCCGACCTGGTGGAAGCCCTGCTCGAGCGCGACCTGCGGCGACGTCCAGCGGACGCGGCGGCGGTGGCGCGCGCCTTCCGCGAGCGCGGCGGCGGCGGCCGGAAGCAGTTTTCGGCGCGCGACCTGCGCATCCCGACCAACGAGGCGCGCGAGGCCTTCTACGCCGCGGAGCTGCCGCGCTTGTTCGCCCGCGCGGCGACGGAGGAGGCGCGCGCTGGCGTCGCTTGCTGGCGCGTCGAGCACGCGGACGACGCGTTGCTCGTCGCCCAAGGCGCCGCCCTCGCCGCCAGCCTCCAGCGCTGGCCATTCCACGTCGTCGTGGCGCAGGACATCGCCAACGAGCCGGGTGCGCTCGATGGCGCCGTTTCGTTGGCCTTGTCGCGCAGCTTCGAGGGCGTCGTCTGCATCGTGACGAGCGAGGGCGAGGCGGCGCGCGCCGTGCAGGCGCGCCTCGAGGTCGAGGCGGTGCGCCACGACCGGCGCGTCGTCTGCGTCGGTCCCATCGTGCCCGCGGGCTGCGCCCGGGTGGTGGAACTCGAGTCGCCCGCGGCGCGCGATCTGCTGCCGGCGTTGCGGCGCCAGATCGAAGCCGGCGACGAGCAGCTGCTGGCCTTCGGCGAATGGCTGCTGGAGGCGGCTCGGGGGCGCGAGGCGCATCTTCCCGGCGCGGCCGAGAAGGCGCGTCGCGCGGGCGTGCTGCAGGAGGGACGCGAGCGCTGGCGCCTGCGTCCGGGCGCCTGGCCGAAGCCGCCGACGGCGGGGCGCGCGGTCGAGGCGTCCGGACTCGATCCCTTGGCGACGCGCGCGTTGGCGCTGCTCTTCGTCGCGCGGCGTCCTCTGGCGCAGGAGGAGATGGCGGACGCCTTGGGGATCTCGGCCGAGGCGGCGGCCACCTTGGCGGGCAGCCTCGCCGACGCGGGACTGGTGCGCGCGCAGGATGGCGGCTGGCGCGCCGACGCCAAGCCCGCGGGCGCGGGCTGGCACCAGCCGTTGCGCGCCGCGCACGTGCGCTGCGCGCTCGTCTCGCCGCCGCAGGAGGCCGCCTTGCACCTCGCCGTGGGTGGCGAGGCGCACGTGCGCGAGCGGCGCGTCGCCGAACTGGCGGCGATGCGCGAGGAGGGCCGATCCGAGGAGGCGCTCGATCGCCTGCGCGAGCTGGCCCAGGCGCTCGAGGAGTGCGGCATCGCCGCGCCCGCTTCGCTCTTCGACGCCCTTTCGGCCTGCCATGCGGCCATGGGACGCGCGGCGGAGGCCGAGGCCGCGGTGGAGGGCCTGCGGACGGACGAACCCGCCGCGCGCGCGGCGCGCCTGGCGGCAGCGGGTCGCGCCGCCTTGCTGCGGCACGAAGAGGCGCAAGCGTGGGAGTCCTTCAAGGCCGCGGCGGCCCTCGACCCGCGCCACGCCCCGGACCTGCTGCTCGCCGAGGCGGTGCTGCACCATGCCACGCGCGCCGACCAGCAACTGGAGGCCTGCGTCGAGCGCCTGCAGTCGCTGGAATCGGCGCGCGAGCGCCACCGCGCCAACGCGCGTTCCCTGCTGGCCATGGCGCGCCTGCGCCGCGGCGACGTCGAGCGCGCCGGCATGGACGTGCAGGCGCTCGTGGCGCGCGCCACCGAGCGCGACGAGCCGTTGCAGCTCGCCGCGGCCCTCGTGAACCTCGCCACGCTCAAGCGCCGCACGGGCGACGAGCGCGCCGCCGCGAACGCGCTGGAGCGCGCCGCGGAACTGCACGCCAGCCGCAACAACCTCGCCGGCCAGGCGCAGGCGCTGACGCTGCTCGCGGGCGTGTGGCGCGAGCTGGGCGAGGCCGCGCGCGCCTCCGATGGCGCGGCGCACGCGCTGCTCCTGCGCGAGCGGCTGGGCGACGAAGGCGGCGCGCTGACCGCGCGCGCCATCGAGGCGCTGGCTTGGGTCGATCGCGGCGGGGCGCGGCGCGCGCTGCTCGCGCTGGGTTCCGCCACGCAGGCGCTGCGCGCGGCCGGCCGCGGCACGGACGCGGAGCTGCTCGCCGCGCGCATGGACGAGCAGCAGGCGCGACTTGGCCGCCCCGAAGGCGCCGAGGAGCGCGAGGCGCGCCGCAAGGAAGGCACCGCCAAGGACGCCGATCCGCGGGCGCTGCACGCGCGCGGACGCGCGGCGTGGATGCGCGGCGAGCCGGAGCGCGGGCAGGAGTTGTGCCAGCGCGCCTTCGACCTCGCCGAGCGGTTGCGCCAGCCCACCGCCGCGCAGCAGGCGCGCGCGACGCTGGAGCTCATGGCCGCGGCGCGCGAGAAGCGCGAGCCCGACGCGCGCATCTGCCAAGGCAGCGAGGACGCGCGCTGCGCCGCGCTGGTCTGCGCGCGCGAACTCGACCACAACGCGGCGCGCGCCTTGGCCGAGGATCTCCTGGCGCGCGGCCGCAACGACCGCGCGGCGCGCCTGCTCGTGGCGCTCGCCGCGCGCGGCGAGGGACCGCGCGCCAAGGAGGATCGCACGCTGGCGCTCGACCTGCTGAAGAGCTGCTGCGCCGGCTTGTCCGAGAAGGAGGCTGGCGAGCTGCAGCGGCGGCTCTTGTCGCTGCCGGATCCGCGCCCGGAGGACCTGCGCGCGCTTTCCGAGGAGGCGCGCAGCGACGACGCCGACCTCAAGCAGCTGCTCGCCATCAACCGGCGCCTCGTGGCTCAGGAGGACCTGCCCGCCTTGCTCGCCACGATCGTGCAGTGCGCGGTCGAGGTGTCCGGCGCCGAGCGCGGCTTCCTCGTGCTGCAGGAGGAAGGGCGCTTCGTGTTCGACACGGCGCGCGACAGCGCGCACGGCGAGATCGCCAACCCCGAGGAGGAGGTCTCGACCTCGATCCTCGCCGAGACCCTGCGCCTCGGCACCGTGCTGCGCCTGTCGAACGCCGGCCAGGATCCGCAGCTGGGCGCCGCGCCCTCGATCGTGGCGCTCGAGCTGCGCTCGATCCTGTGCGCGCCCTTCACCGTCGACCAGCGCACGAGCGGCGTCGTGTACCTCGACCACCGCGTGCGCACCGGGGCCTTCGGCGCGCGCGCCGAGTACCTGCTCGGCCTGCTGGCCGACCAGGCCGCGCTCGCCATCCGGCAGGTCAAGCGCCTCGACGAGCTGCGCGAGACGGCGCGCCGGCTGAAGCAGGACGTGCAGGCGGCCGAGGGCAGCTTGAAGAGCACCGAGTCGATGCTCTCCGAGCTGCGCCAGCTGCAGCCGGCCAACGGCCTGGTCGGCAAGTCCGGATTGCTGCGCGAGGTGCAGCGCATGATCGAGCGCGCCGCGCCCGCGACGCTGCCGGTGCTCCTGACCGGCGAGTCGGGCACGGGCAAGGAACTGGCCGCGCGCGCCATCCACGCGCGCAGCCTGCGCGCCGGCGGTCCGTTCGTGCGCGAGAGCCTCGGCGCGCTGCCGCCGGCGCTGCTCGAGGCGGAACTCTTCGGCTGGAAGCGCGGCGCGTTCAGCGGAGCCGAGGGCGACCGCGTCGGCATCCTCGAATCCGCCACGGGCGGCACGCTGTTCCTCGACGAGGTGGGCGAGCTGCCCCTCGACGTGCAGGCCAAGCTCCTGCGCGCCCTCGAGTCGGGCGAGGTGCGCCGGCTGGGCGAGTCGCGTCCGCGACCCATCTCGCCGCGCATCGTGGCCGCCACCCGCTACGACCTCGAGGCCGAGGTGCGCGCCGGACGCTTCCGCGCCGACTTGTACTACCGCCTGGACGGCTTGCGCATCCGCCTGCCGTCGCTGGCGGAGCGGCAGGAGGACATCCCGCTGCTGGTCGAGCACTTCCTGCGCCAGGAATCCGTGCGCATGTCGCGTTCGTTCACCATCGCGCCCGAGGTGCTGGCCGCGCTGGCTCGTCGGGCCTGGCCCGGCAACGTGCGCGAGCTGCGCAACGAGGTGGCGCGGCTGTGCGCGCTCTCCGAGGGCGAGATCGTCGACGCCGAGCTCGTGCGGCCGGTGCAGGAGCTGGCTCCGACCCCGAAGGACGAACTGGACGTGCCGCTCCTGTCGCTGGCGGAGCTCGAGCGCCTCGCCATCGCCAAGGCGCTGCGCTCGTCGGAGGGCGACCGCGGCAAGGCGGCCGAGATCCTCGGCATCTCGCGCGCGAAGATCTACCAGAGACTGAAGGAGTGGCGCGAGGCGGGCGTGCCCTTGCCCGAGTGATGCGCGCGACCGCCAAGTTCGCTTGACGCGCGCCCCGTTTCCTAACGCCGCTTGCCTCCGTCGAGGAGGCCCTCGACGCCGCGCAAGAGCTGCTTGCCGCCCTCGAGGATGTCCGGGGCGTCGAGCGCCTTGCGCAGGTCGCCGAGGTCCACCGACAGTTCGCGGGACAACTCCTTCGGCAGCCAATCCGCGCCCTTCTCGAGCGAGGCGTCCAGCGTGGCGCGCAGGAGCGCCGAGACGAGCGCGCCGACGATCTGGGCGGTCGAGCCGTCGCTCGAGAGGTCGCGCACTTCGACCAGCGGCAGGACGAGCTCCTTCTTGCCCGACAGCCACGGCACGCCATCGACGGCGACGTGCACGCGCACGTCGCGCAGCGCGATCAGCTTCGCGCGCAGCTTGCGTCGCCCGGCCGGCGCCTCCTCGGCCGCCGGCGCGGTTCCGCTGGCCGCGAAGCGTTCGAGGTTGTCGAGGATCGCCTTCCAGTTCGATTCCGCTCCGCGCTGCTCCAAGGACAGTTCGACGCCGGACAAGTCGAGCGTCTCGACGTCGAGCGTGTCGGACCAGATCGGTTCCTGCCCCAGCTGCAGCGCCCCTTGGCGCAGCGCGAAGAACGGCCGCTCCGACCAGCCCGGAGGGTTGGCGATCGAAAGGCTGCCGAGGCGCACCGAGCCGCCGACGAGCGAGACGTCCGCCTCCTCGAGCACCACGGGCACGCCGGTCGCCTCGGTCCCGCCATGCGAGACCGCGGCCTCGACCAGCGGATCCAGCATGAACCAGGCCGTGCCCAGCGCGGCGACGACGAGGACGAGGACGAGGATGGCGAGGCGGCGCAGGAGCTTCATGCGCCTCCACGATGGGATCGCCGCGTCCCGCCATCAAGTGCCGCGCGCCGACCTCGCGAGGGCGAGGCCGGCGCGCGGGTCGGGGACCTTGGGTCGCGCGGGAAGACGCGGCTCAGTTGGCGTAGCGCACGTGCAGGCCGTTGGTCATGCCGTACGCCTGGCTGGCGCCGGCGTCGCGGAAGAAGGCCTGGTAGTTGCGCGCCTGGCCGCCGAGTCCGGCGAGAGGGATGCCGATCGTGGCGGCGCCGGAGGCGTCGAGCTTGGCGCGTCCCGCGATGGACTGTCCCGCTCCGAGGTACAGCGTGCCGCCATTGAAGGCGATGCTGGCCGAACTCGCGCTGGACTTGACCACCACCTGCGAGTGGGGGATGGCGCCTTCGACGCGCAGCGCGAAGCCGGCGCCCGAGACGCGGGCCTCGCCTGTCGACGACAGTCGCGGACGGGCGCCGAGCGACGTCGTCTTGCCGACGCCGTAGTCGATCGGCGGCAGGGCGGTCGCCGTGGCGAGTTGGATCGTGGCGCTGTCGAGCAGCGACGGCGCCGAGCGTCCGTGCTGCACCCACTGGTTGTACGCCGTCAATCCCGCGTTGTTCGTCGTGTTCGTGTCGCGCAGGAACTCGATGTACTCCTTGGTCGTCGTCTGGTGGCGCAGGAGCACTTCGGCGCGCGCCGCGTTGGCCGGGATGGCGTAGCTGGTCTCGTCCCAGTACTGCTCCTCGGCGTAGGTCGCGCCCACGGGCGACGCCTGGCCGGCGGCGAAGCCGCTGTTGGTGAAGCCGCGCGGCGGGATGCGGTTGTCCTTCAGCCACGTGTTCACGAGCACGAAGTTGAACGACTTGCCGACCGGGCGGCCGGTGGCCGCCGCCTGCGTCGCGTCGAGGCCCAGTTCGCCTTCGTAGACCTTGGCGCCTGTCGCGTCCAGCACCGCCGTGGCCGGATCGTAGCCGCCGATCTCGCCGACGAGGTTGTCGGCGGAGTCGAACCAGCGCACGGTCAGCCACACGCGGCGGCCTTCCGAATACCCGGTGGGCAGCTTGTGTCCAGTCTGGTTGACGACGCGCACGCGCAGCTGCCCCGCGTCGACGGACACGTGCAGGTCCGAGGCGCGGTCGTGCATCTCGGCCGTGCGCTGCAAGGCCTTCGTGACCGAGTTGTCCGTCAGGCCGGTCTCGTTGTCCGGCCACAGAGCGCGCACCGCGAGCAGCACCCAGTTGTTGCTGCCGTTGAAGTTGTGCAGCGGCAGGTCGCTGCGCACGGGCTGGCCGAAGACGGGCGCGCAGCCCTGGCCCGTCGTGTCGGGCATGTGGCAGTCCTGGCAGCTCTGCACCTCGAACTTGTTGCCGCCGAAGCGGCCGGTCGGGTGCGTGGCGTCGCGCGTGTCGACGGGGAGGCGCGCGTACTGCGACGCGGACCACTCCTCGTAGGTGCGCTCGACGGGGAACTGGTCGCGCTTGTCCTGGCTGGGGGCGCGCTGGTTCAGCGCGTTCAGCTGGTACGTGCCATCGGGCTGCTTCGACAGGGTCGGGTTCGACAGGTCGTGGCAGCTGGCGCACATCAGCGACTCGCGGTGGAACGGGCTCTCGCGCCAGTCGTGGTAGAAGAAGTTCGGCCCGAGGTCGTACGG
>JBEBCR010000108.1:0-2860 GCA_041157565.1 Planctomycetota bacterium
TCAACAGGCCGGCGGCGGGGACCGTGGCGGCGTCGAAGCGCACGCCCTCGAAGACGGCGTCGGAGTCCAGGCGCCGCGCGGGCAGCGCGTCGTCGGGCGCCAGCGCGCTCCAGCCGCGCCCGTCCGGCGCGAAGGACAGCGCGGCGGGCCGGCCTTGGCTGATGGCGCGCGACTGCAGCAGGCGCAGGTCGTCGGCGAGCAGCTCGGCCGCGCTCGAGAGGCTCACTTCGGGTCGGCCGAAGTGCAGCGAGATCGCCACGGCGGCGACGAGCGTCAAGGCGACCAGCGCGAGCAGCAGCTCGAGCAGGGTGAAGCCCGGCTGATCCCGGCGCGCCGCGTCGCGCGTTTCGCGAAGTCGTGGTTCCACGGCGCTCACATCTCGTAGAAGGCGCGGTTCGAATCCACGCACGAGCCGCGGCAGTTGGCGCGCAGCTCGCCGGTGGCCGGCTTGTACAGCCAGCCGCTCCCGTCGTCGGCCTGCGCGGGCCAGGGTTCGTCGTTGGCGAGGAAGCGCACGTCCGAGCGGCCGTTGATCGGGTTGGCGGGCACGCCGCGCTCGAGGCGCGCGCTCGCCGCGTCGTCGTAGGCGCGCAGCGCGCGCGAGGATGCGTAGGCGCGGTCGAACCACGCGGCGTCGACTGCGCTTCCGGCGCCTTGTCCGGGGTTCGTGCCGTGGTTCGCGCGGTAGGAGTCGATCACGGCGCGCAGCTCGTCGAGCCGCCACGAGAGTTCGGCTTGCGCCCGCTGCGCGCGCAGCGCGTCGAGATCGCGCTTCTCGGCGGGCGCCTGCGCCACGTACAAGACGAGGCAGGCGACGCAGGTGAGGATCGTGGCGAGCACCGCGCGCTGCGAGCTGCGCGAGGATGGGTTCGAATTCCGCTGGGCGGTGGGTTGGGCCATGGAGCGCGGGGACGGGGGCCGAGGTGGAAAGTCCTTCCGCCTATCGGCCCGCGCCGCCCGCGACCTTGAGCCGCTGCCCGACTTGGGCCCGAACGGCCGCGGAGCGCGCGCGAGGCGGCGATCCTCGCGGCCGGGAAGGACCTTCCGGGTCCCGCGGACGGCCTCACCCGTCCAACTCGTCGAACAAGCGCCGCGCGGCGCCGTCGCGCGGGTCGTGGACCATCGCCGCGGCCCAGTCCATGGTGAAGCGCGCGTTCACCTCGCTCAGCGGGTTGAGCACCTCCCGCGCGCCGTCGCGGTAGGTCCACGCGTCGATTCCGTATGGACCGCGGTAGCCCTCCGCGGCCAGCGCGCGCCCGACGAACTCGAGCGCGTGCGCCAGCCTGTTGTCCAGTTCGCTTGACAGCTCGCCCCGCTCCGCGCGAGTCGACTCGATCCAAGCGCCTTCGGGCGTCGTGCGCTGGAAGCACGGCGCCGACACGACCACGCCGCCGTCGGAGCGCACCCAGCCGGATCGGGTGTGCTCGCGCGCCACCTCGCGCCAAGGCTCGACCACCAGCGGCCCGAGGCGCAGGCTGGCGACGAGCCAGGCGCGCTCGGCTTCGTCCGGCCTGCCGGCGCGCAGCTTGCGCCGTCCGCGTCCCGCGGCCCCGAACGCGCGGCGGGCCAGCCACCCGAGCGGCGCGGGGCGCGAAAGGACGGACAGCGCCGCGTCGAGGTCGTGCACGACGTGCTTCTCGAAGGCGTCCTCGCGGAAGGCGTCGCGCAGGCGCGCGCCCCAGTCGCGGCGGTTGACGCGCTGCAGCACCTCGAGCCCGGGCGAATCGCAGCCGACGGCGCCCGCCGCCGCGAGGATGCGCAAGGCGCGCGGCGTCGGCAGCCACGCCGCCCCGCGCAGGCCTCGCGCGCGGCGCGCGCCGCTGGCGAGGTCGCCCTCGTCGAGCACGACGTCGCCCGGACGCACCAGCGCCCCGAGCAGCCGTCGCGACTGCGCGGCCACGATGGCCTTGAGCGCAGCCGTCGGCTGGTAGCCGCGCGGCGCCTCGAGCTCGTGCTCCGCGTCGAGGTTCAGCACCCACGCCCGCGGCGCGTGCTCGCCTTGGCGCTCCATGGCGAGGGGGCTCAGCGCGCGCGCCGCGGCGAGGGGGAGGCGGCCGGCGCCATGGCGTCGAGCGCGTCGAGGAAGCGCTGGTCCATCCCCGCCTGCGCGCGCGCCGCGCGGTTGAGCGGCGTGCCGCGGAACAAGGCCGGCGTCAGCGGCGGCGGCAAGGCGTTCTCCCAGCGCTGGAAGTCGAGGCTCGAGCCGCTGAAGCGCTCGAACCAATAGCGCGCGAAGGCCACGTGGCCGATCTCGTCGCGCTCGACGAGCTCGAGCGCCTTGGCGCCCGCCTCGTCGCCGGCGGCGCGGAACAGCGCGGCGAAGCGCGCGCTGTGCTCGAGGTTGGCGCCCTCGAGTCCAAGTCCTTGCAGCGCCACGAAGGACAACGCGTCCGGGCAGGCCGCGACGCGGCTCCAGAACCAGTCGCGCACCGGCAGGTCGCCGTAGGCGAGTCCGAGCGCGCGCATGTGGGCCGCGTACAGCCGCAGGTGGGATAGTTCCTCCAGGCACAGGCGCAGCAGCCCGGCGCGGAAGGCGCGCGGAGCGCGCGGGAAGGCGAGGATGGCCCACGCGAACAGTTCCGCGGCCTGCAGCTCGTGGTGGGCGAAGGTGTGCAGCAGCCGGGCGCGCTCCTCCGGGCGGCGCAACGCCTGCGCGCCCTTCGTGCGTTCGCCGCGCGCCACGAGGCGCAGGTTCGCGGGCCTGCCCGGCGCGGGCAGGCGGCGCTCGATCCCATCGTCGCACCAGGACGAGTCGAGCTGCGCCGCGGGCGGCTCGCGCGGGGCGAGCTTCGTCTCCATGTCGGCCGCGAGCACGAACTCGAGCGCCCACGCCTCCACCGTGCCTGCGCGCGGCGGCGCG
>JBEBCR010000109.1:0-3340 GCA_041157565.1 Planctomycetota bacterium
ACACCTGGTGCCAAAAGACCCGCTCGGCGCTGGGCCCCGACCGCGACCTCGTCGGGCCGCTCGAGTGCCGCTCGGACCGGACCTGCTGGGAACCCATCCGCTGACGCGATCCTGCGCTAGAATCCATCCACCTTCCACCTCGAGCGCCGCAGTCCGATGAGCACCCTCCTCTGCCTCCTTCCCGCCCTGCTGCACGCCGAGCCCGACGCCGCCCCGCGCGGGCTGCACGTGGAGGCCCGCACCGCCAGCGTCTACGCCGGCGCCTGCCACTACGGCGGCGAATCCGTGACGGCCGGGCGCGAGGCACTCGTCGCCTTGCGCTTCGACGGCGGCTCGATCGCCGGCGAGGACCTCGCGGGCGCGAAGGTCGCGTTGCTCCTCGCGGCCGACGCCAACCTCGAAGACGAATCCCTCGTGGCGCGCGCGCGCGCCATCGTCGACGCCCCGCGTGGCGCCGGGCAGGAGCGCGCCGCGCTGCTCGCCGCGCGCGCGCACCTCGGCGCGCGCGTGCTCGAGCTCGAGGGCGTCGTGGCTGGCGCCGTGGGCTACGAGACCCACGGCGACGCGGTCGAGGTGCTCGTGCCGGGTGTGGCGCGCCTCGCGGCGACGACGATGCCCGATCGCGCCTGCTGCAAGATGCCGCAGCAGGTCTGGTACCGTCCGCTGGGCGCCGTCCAAGGCCAACTCGTCCTGTTGTGCGAGGAGTTCCGCGTCGACGCGGGCTCGGTGCGCTTCGCGCGGCACGACGAGAACAACGGCTTCGTGGCGCGCTTCGGCGCCGCGCCGGGGGGCGACTGACCATCGGCGGCCAGCGAACTTCGCGCGCCGCCGCCCTGCGCTGGCTGGTCGCGCTGCTGGCTCTCGCCGGGGCCTGGTGGGGATGGACCCGCCGAGAGGCTTCGTCTCCCGCGAGCCTCGATGCCGGAGCGCTCGTCCTCGACGAGGGAATGGAGCGCCGCGACGCGTGGCTCGAATCCGCCGCGCGCGTCGAAGGTCCCTTGGACTCGCGACTCGGGGTGGCTGGTCGCGAACGCGCCGGCGAGCGCGTTGCGGGCCTGCCGCCGCCTCCGCCCGAGACGACGGTGGCCTTGTGCGGCATCGTGCGCGACCAGCGCACGGGTGCTCCGGTCGCCGGACTGAAGCTGGCGTTCCTCTCGACGCGCCCGGTGGTCGTGCATGCCACGACCGACGACGAGGGGCGCTTCCAGACGCGTCCCGAGCTGGCGCCGGGCATCGTGTCCGTCATGCACGAGTCGAATCCCGACGTGCTGCGCCTGCGCGCGCGCTGGGAGCTCGAACCGCCGCAGTTCCTGCTGCGGCGAGTGGAGGACGGCAGCCCGATGCAGTCGCTCGACCTCGCGGCGCGCGCACCGGACGAGGTGCTGGAGGTCGACGTGGTCATGCCCGAGGGCGAGCCCGCGGCGGGCGCGGCCGTCACTCTGACGCGCGGCTCTCGCGGCCGCGACGGCGAACTGCGCGTCGAGGTGCGCGACCTCGAGACGACCGACTTGGCGGGACGCGCGCGCTTCGCGCACTTCGGCGGCGATCCGCTCGACCGCGTC
Organism: Planctomycetota bacterium; assembly: GCA_041157565.1. GTDB lineage: Bacteria > Planctomycetota > UBA1135 > UBA1135 > SXXH01. The sequence continues at coordinate 1,563 of JBEBCR010000109.1, forward strand.
TGGCTGGTCGAGGCCGAGCACGAAGGCGCCTTCGTCAGCGACCTGCTCTCCATCGAAGGTCCGTTCGGAGCGCGCGCGCGGCGTCTGGACTTGTTCCCCGCGGGGATGATCACGATCCGCGCGCGCAACGAGGAGGGACGGCCGGTGGCCAACGTGTCGCTCTCCGTGGCCTGCGAGGACGGCGGGGTCGTCCTGCGCGGGCGACAGGTCGCCACGGATGGCGCGGGCGAGGCGCTGGTCGCGCCCTTGCGCGCGGCGTGCTGGACCGTGACCGCCACGCATCCATTGACCGGGCGCAGCATCTCGCGCACGCTCGACCTGCCGCGCGGAGCCAGCAAGGAGGTCGAGTTCGTCCTCGGCGTGGGTGGCTTGCGCCTCGCCGCGTCCGGGTCGGTGGTGGACGAGCTGGGCTATCCACTGCCTGGCGTCACCGTGCGCGCGCAGAGCGGCGACGAGGAGCCCGTCGAGCTCGTCACCGGCGACAACGGCGCCTTCGCCTTCTGGGCCCGTCCCGCGCGCGACGTGCACGTCGCGATCGGCGGCGGCTTCGGCGACGACATCTACGATCCGGCGTCCTCGACGCTGCCCTTCGGCGCGTCGGGCTTGGCGGTCGTGCGCCGCGCGCGCCTGCCGGCGCGCAGCATGGCCTGCGTCGTCTTCGACGCGCACAGCGGCAAGGAGGTGCGCCGCGCCAGCATCGTGCTGCACCACCCAGGCGACCATCTGGCGCGCGGCGGCTTCGCCATGCAGCGCCATGGCGCGCCGAGCGGCGTGGCGACCCTCTACTGGAAGGAGCGCGACGACTTGCGCTACGCGGTGGAGGCGCCCGGCTACATCGGCCTAGAGGGGCGCCTCGCCGACGCCCTCGAGGAGTCCGGGCCGTGGGGGCCGCTGCGCTTCGACCTCGCGCGCGGGTTCCAGCGCGAACTCGCCTGCGTGGACCGGGCCACGGGGCGGGCCGTCGCCGGGGTGCAGGTGCGCGATGGCGCGCGGCTCGTCGGCACGAGCGACGGCGCCGGAAGGGTCTCCTTGCGCGCCGACGACTGGCCGGAGCTCTTGCGCTTCGACGCGTCCGGCTACGCGCCGCTCTTGTGGGATCCGCGCGAGGCCGCCTTCCCCGGGCGCGTGGTCGCGCTCGAGCCGCGCCGCGTGGTGGAAGACGGCCGCTGAACATCCCGCTGGCGGGTTGGCGGCGCGTTCCTGCGCCCGCTGACGCATGGACGAGCGCTCCGCTCGAGGCGAGGATGGTGCGGATGGACAAGAAGCCCACGAGGAAGGCGCCCGCCGCCGACGGACGCGCCTCCACGGACCAGGCCCCGCCGCTGTCTCCTCCGGGCGTCGCCCTGCCGCGCGCGGCCGCCATCGCGCGCGAGGAGACCCTCGCGCTCGTGCCGGTGCGCAACATGGTGCTGTTCCCCGGCGTGGTGCTGCCGGTGGTCGTGTCGCGGCCGAAGTCGATCGAGACCGTGATGGACGCGGTGCGCCGCAAGGAGCCGCTGGCCTTGGTCCTGCAGAAGGACGAGAAGGTCGACGAGCCGCGCCGCGACGACCTGCACGACATCGGCACGGTGGCGGAGATCGTCCGCCACATGCTGGCGCCGGACGGCAAGCTGCACCTGATCTGCCAGGGCGAGCAGCGCTTCGAGCTGCTCGAGCTCGTCGACAGGGGCAAGACGCTGCTCGCGCGCATCAAGCGGCTGGAGGAGGAGTCCAAGGCTCCGCCCGTCGGCAAGGACGAGGCGCGCTTCCTCGCCTTGAAGGAGCAGGCGCGCGAGGTG
>JBEBCR010000110.1:0-2899 GCA_041157565.1 Planctomycetota bacterium
TCGCGACGCTCCGGGTCCAAGGGGGCGTCGTGCAGGCGGCGCCAGGCCACGGAACCGTCGCGCAGCGAGGCGACGACCAGCTGGGACTGCGCGTCGTACGCGGCGACGTGCGTGCGCGCGACGTCGCGCGCGGCGGCGCGCAGCACGGATCCACCGCCCGCGCGACCAAGCTCGCGACCGTCCGCGGCGTCCCACACGCGCAGCTCGCCGGTGGCGTCCACGGCATGCACGCGCTCGGCGCCGCCCTCGCCGGCGAACCCGGCGAGGCGCACGGCGCCGCGCAAGCCCCCGAGCAGCAGCGCGTCCGGCCGCGAACCGGCGTGGTGCACCTGCACTTGCGCGCCAGACGAGCGTTCGACGATGCGACGCCCGTCGCTGGTGGCGACGAGCTCGAGGGTGCGCTTGGGCGACCAGCTGCGCGCGATCTCGCGACCGGTGGCGAAGTCGGACAAGCACAGGCTGTTGTCGTGGCCGGCGCTCCACACGCGCAGGCCGTCGGTCGTGGCGCACAGCGCCTGCACGGCGCGTCCACCATGGCCGGCGAGCGGCAGCAGGCCGAAGGTGCGCAGGTCGACGACCCACGCTCGGCCTTCCTCGCCCTGGCGGCACGCCACCGCCAGCCGTTCGCCATCCAACCCGAAGGCGAGCGCCGTGGCCGGAGGATCGAGCCGCGCAGTGCCCTTGGTCGCGACGTCGACTCCGAGCGACAGGACCTCGAGCGTCCCGTCCTCGCGCGAGAAGGCCAGCGCGGCGCCGCTGGGCGCCAGCGCGGCCGCCAGGCAGGCCGGCGTGGACCACGTCGCGCGCATGGCGTCGGCGCCGACGGACTCGAGGATGGTCGCGCCGTCGTCGACGAGCAGCGTCCTGCCCCGGGCGTGCTCGACGCGCCGCGCGCGGCCGCGCAACGGCGCCAGTTCGAGGCGGGAGTCGGCGGCGAACGCCGTCCACGAGCCGGCGGCGACGATCCAGCTTCCGGCCGCGCGGGCGACGTGCTGCACCTCGACGCCCAGCTCGACGATCGACTCGTCCGCGAGGTCGGACGCGCCCACGACGCGCGCCGTCGAGCCCTGCGCCAGGCACAGCTCGCCCCCGGCCTCGTCGAAGGCCATGGACGAGGGCGCCGGCTCGAAGCGCCGCGCGGCCAGCTCGGCGCCGTCCGAGAGGCGCACGACGCGCACCGCGCCGTCGTCGAAGGCCATGGCGCAGGCGTCGCCGCCGGGATCGAGCGCCAGCGCGACGCAGCCGCGCGCGGGCGGCGGCTGGAGGAAGCGGCGCTCGAGGAAGTTGCCGTCCAGCGCCTGCGACAGCGCGCCGCGCGAGAGCCAGTTGGGCGAGCGCCGCACGGACTCGACGCCGAGGATGTGGGCGCGCGCGCTGTCCTCCTGCGCGAGCATGGCGCTGCGCTGCGCCAGGTGGCGGCCGAGCGAGTTCGAGAGCGCCTCGCGCTCCCGCGCCAGGAGGTGCAGCGCGACGCCGAGGCCCGCCGACAAGGCGAGGAACGCGCCCACGGTCGCGGCCGCGACGCGCGGATTGCGGCGCGTCCAGCGCGCGAAGCGCAGCAGCGGCCCGGCGGGCCGCGCGCGGATCGGCTCGAACTCGCGCACGCGCCGCAGGTCCTCGGCGAACTCGAGCGCGCTGGCGTAGCGCCGCGCCGGGTCCTTCTCGAGCGCCGTGGCGAGCACCACGTCGAGGTCGCGCGGCACGGCGGCGTTGGCGGCTCCCGCGCGCGGCGGAGGCTCGGACAAAATGGCCTGGAAGGTCGCCGGCAGCGTCGCGCGGCTCCACGGCTTCTCCAGCGTCAACGCCTCGTGCAGGCTCGTCGCCAGCGACCAGACGTCGGCGCGCGCATCGACCTCGTCGCGACGACCCTCGGCCTGCTCGGGCGCCATGTAGTCGGGCGTGCCGTGCACGTCGCCTTGCACGGTCAGCTGCCTGTCGCTCGTGCGATCCTCGGCCATGCCGAAGTCCAAGACGACCGGGCGACCGTCCGGATCGACCATCAGGTTGCCCGGCTTGAAGTCGCGGTGGACCACGCCCGCCTCGTGCGCGGCGTGCAGCGCGCGAGCCGCGCGCTCGAACAAGGCGCACGTGGCGCGGACCTCCGTCGCGTTCGAGGGCGGGAACTGTAGGCCGCCCGAGCGGGCGCGGCCCTCCTGTCGAGCGCGCGCGAGCACGCAAGCCAGCGTCTCACCCTGCACGAGCCGCATGGCGATCCATGGCGGCGACGCGCCGAGGTCCGCGTCGAGGATCGCGCACAACGAGGGATGGTCGAGGCGCGCGATGACCTCGGCTTCGCGCCGCAGGCGCTCGAGGCTGATCGAGTGCAGCCCGTCGAGCGAGCCGGAGAGGAGCTTGAGGGCCACCTCGCGCTTGAGGCGCCTGTCGCGCGCCAGGTGCACGGAGCCCTGGCCGCCACGGCCCAGCTCGCGGAGCAACTCGTACGGCCCCACCAGCGCGCGACCCTCCGTGGACTCGGCGCGCGCGGGAGCCGCTTCCTGTGGCGCGGACGCGCGCTCGAGCTCGAGCCATTCGGCCGCGATGGCCGCCTCGCTGCCGGGAAAGCGGCGCAGCCACTCCTCCAGCGGCCGGCGCGCGCCGCGCTCGACGTCGAGCTCGTACAGCTCGACGAAGTCGTGCACGTCCGCCAGGTGCGGATCGGCCGGCTGGTCGTGGCGAGGGGGTCGCGGCACGATCCAGAGCATACTTGGCCCAGGCGCGCCCGTCCTCGAAGCGGGCGCTTGGGCTAGCATGTGGGCGGCGCCGGGCCGCCGGACGTCCACCCCCGCTTGCAGCAACCCGAACCGGACGACCTGACCCGCGCGTTGGCGCGCGCCGCGCAGCAGGACTCCTCGCGCTTCGAGGAGTTGTGCGAGCGCGTGGCGCCCGCGCTGGTCGCGTG
>JBEBCR010000111.1:0-3230 GCA_041157565.1 Planctomycetota bacterium
CTCCGTCTGCCTGCCGGTCTGGCAAGGTGTCGCCGACCTGCGCAGGCTGCTGCCCGCGTTGGCGCGCCAGCGGATCGACGGCGGCTTCGAGCTCGTGGCCATCGACTCCTCGTCCACCGACGGCGGCTTCGAGCTCCTCTGCGAGCATGGGGCGCGCGTCGAGCGCATCGCGCAGCGCGACTACGGACACGGCCGCACGCGCAACCAGTTGGCGCGCCTGGCGCGCGGCGAGCTGCTCGTCTACTTGTCGCAGGACGCCTTGCCGGTGGGCGAGACCTTCCTCGCCGACCTCGTGGCGCCGCTCGCCGAGCCCGGCGTCGTGGCCGCCACCGCGCGGGTCCTGCCGCACGACGACGACGATCCCCTGACGCGCCGCAGCGTGCTCGACCAGCCGCAGGCCTCGTCCGCGCCGCGACGCCATGCCCTCGCTCGCGACGGGCTCGGAGCCATGAAGCCAGCCGAGCGCGCCTCGCGCGTGGCCTTCGACAACGTCGCCGCCGCCTACCGCGCCGAGGCGCTGCGCGCGCTGCCCTTCCCCGAGGTGGCCTTCGGCGAGGACGCGGGCTGGGCCGAGCTGGCGTTGCGCGCGGGGCACGAGCTGGCCTTCGAGCCCAGGGCCGTGGTCCTGCACGCCCACCGCTACGACGCGCGCACGGCGTGGCGGCGCTGGCGCGAGGACGCCACCTTCCAGCGCGAACAGCTCGGCCGGCGGGTGCGGCCCGGCCTCGCGAGCGTCCTGCGCGGCCTCGCCTTCGAGCTGCGTCGCGACTGGAACTTCCTTCGCCGCGAAGGCGGGCTCGGCTGCCTGCCGCGCGCCGTGGTCCTGCGGGCCGCCCAGGTGGGGGGGGCTTGGGCGGGCAGCCGCGGACGAATCGGCTGCTCGGGTGTCGCAACCGACGCGAGCGACGGCGCACAATAGCCGATGAAGGCAGTCCTCCCCATGCGCCCGATCCGAACGGTGTCCGTGTTGATGCCCACCTGGCAGGGCATCGAGTTCCTGGACCGCGTGCTCGCCGCGCTGGCGGGCCAGCGCCTTGATCGTCCGTGGGACTTCCTCGCCATCGACTCGGGGTCGACCGACGGCACGCTCGAGCTGCTCGAGTCCTGGCGCGCGCGCTTCCCCGCGCCCTTCGCGGTGCAGCGCATCGACAAGTGCGAGTTCGACCACGGCGACACGCGCAACCTGCTGGCGGCGCGCTCCAGCGGCGACCTGCTGGTCTACTTGACGCAGGACGCCATCCCCGCCGGTCCCGATTGGCTCGCGAAGCTCGTCGCCAACTTCGACGATCCGACGACGGGAGCGGCGTGCTGCCGCAACGTCCCGCGCCCCGACGCGTGGCCGCTGACGAAGATCTTCTCCGCCGGCGATCCGGGCTACGCGCCCGGGCGGCGCCGCGCCGTGCGGCCCGACCAGCCGACCTGGGAGCGCATGGACGCGCACGAGAAGCGGCTCTTGTTCAACTTCAACGACGTAGCCAGCGCCGTGCGCCGCGAGCTGTGGGAGCTGCATCCGTTCCCGCGCACGGGGTTCGGCGAGGACATCCTCATGGCGCGCGCGCTGATCGAGGCGGGCCACGCGGTCGTGTACGAGGACGAGGCCGTCGTCGAGCACAGCCACGACTACTCCGCCGAGGAGACGCGCGCGCGCGCCAGGATCGACGGACGCTTCAACGCCGAGTGGCTCGATCGCGTGTGCGTGGCCTCGCAGAAGGACGCCACGATCCTGACCTCGCGCCTGCTCGAGTCCGACCGCGAGGCGCTGCGCAAGCTCGACCTTCCCGACGCCGAGTACGGCAGGCAGCTGCAGCTCGCCGCCGAGCTGCGCGCCGCGGCCTTCGAAGGCCTGTGGGAGGGCGGACGCGCCGCGGCGCGCCACGGCGGCTCGCGGCTGCTGGGCTCGCCGCGGCTGAAGATCCTGTACGTGCTGCACGGCTTCCCGCCGGACACCTGGGCCGGCACCGAGGTCTACACGCTCAACCTCGCGCTAGCCATGCAGGCGCGCGGACACGAGGTGGTCGTCCTGGCGCGCTCGCCGGGGCGCGCCGGCGAGGAGTCCCTGCCCGACTTCTCGGTGGTCGAGGAGCGCTTCGTCGAAGGGGGCGGCGGCGCGCTGCGCGTGCTGCGCCTCGTCAACCGCCTGCACTACCGGCGCCTCGCCGACACCTTCGTCGACGAACGCGCGGACGCCGCCTTCCTGCGCGTGCTGGCGGCCGAGAAGCCCGACGTCGTCCACTTCCAGCACCTGATCCACCTCTCCACCAACTTCGTCCAGCTGGCGAAGGAGGAGGGCTGCGCCACGTTCCTCACCATGCACGACTACTGGGCGCTGTGCCCGCGCGTGCAGTTGATCCGGCCCGACGGCGAGCGCTGCGAGGAGAACATGGGCGCCGGCTGCTTCCTGTGCATCAAGGAGCGGCGCCTCGAGGCCATCCCCGCGGCGAAGAAGGCCGGCGAGCTGCTCGGCCCGGTCGCCGAACTCCTGGCGCACGCGGCCGGTCGCGAGGAGTACTCCGACCTCGTCGAGCGCCACGCCGCGGTGCTGCGCGCGTACGAGGCCGCCGACCTGCGCGCGAGCCCCAGCCGCTTCCTGCGCTCGAAGATGGTCGACACCGCCGGCTTCGACGCGCATCGGCTCGTGTACAGCGACAACGGCATGCGCACCGACCACGTGCGCGCCATGGACAAGGCGCGCGACGCCGGGGGCAAGCTGCGCGTCGGCTTCGTCGGCACGCTGGTCTGGTACAAGGGCGGCGAGACGCTGCTGCGCGCGATGCGGCTCCTCGAGGGACTTCCGTGCGAGCTGCACCTGTGGGGCGCGTTCGACGAGGGCAAGGACCCGCACCACGCCCACCTCGCGGCCCTGGCGGGGCCGAACGTCGTCTTCCATGGCCGCTTCGACAACAGCCGCCTGTCCGAGGTGCACGCCGGCATCGACGTGCTCGTCGTGCCCTCCGTGTGGTTCGAGAACTCGCCGGTGACGATCCACGAGGCGTGGCTGACGCGCACGCCGGTCGTGGCGAGCGACATCGGCGGCATGGCCGAGTACGTGCGCCACGAGGTCGATGGCCTCCTGTTCAAGGTGGGCGACGCAGCGAGCCTGGCCGCGGCCCTGAAGCGCTTCCTCGACGAACCCGGGCTCGCCGCGCGCCTCGCCGCGGCCGCCCCCGCCCCCAAGACCATCGCCGAGGACGCCGCGGCCACCGAGTTCCGCTACCGCGGCCTCGCCTGCG
>JBEBCR010000112.1:0-2597 GCA_041157565.1 Planctomycetota bacterium
GGTCGATCGTCTCCTCGACTTGCTCGCCTTGCAGGACGAGGCGCGCCTTGAAGTAGCCATCCTCCGGCAAGGCGCCTTCGGGCGTGAACAAGCCGTCGCGCCTGGGCGAGGCGGCCTCGAGGCGCGTGGATCCGATCTCCAGCACGACCGAGCCGCTCCGCACGGGCTCGCCCGTGGCGAGCACCGTGGCGTGCACGAGGAAGCGCGCCGACACGCCGCGCGCGAGATGCGGATGCTCCATGTGGACGAGGACGCGCTCGCCGAACACGGTCGTGCTGGCGGGATCGTGCTCGTGGTCGTGGTCGTGTTCCTCCTTCGACGGAGCCGGCTGGTCGCCGGGCGCGCAAGCGACGAACGTGGACCAGAGCGGCAGGTGGAGGGCGATGGCAAGCAGTCGATGGCGAAGCATGTGCGGTGCTCGATGGGAATGATCCGGTGGCGAACGCAGTCGACCGGCGAACGACTGCACGAAGGCGCGAAGCCGCCGAGGCCGGGCGGCTTGGCGGCGCCTACACCAGGATCGCGTGGCTGCGAATCACGACCAGAGCGATGCCCGATCGATGTCGGACGCGCGGCGGCGAACCGCGGCAGGCCGGACGCGCCGTGGCGAGCGCGACGGGGCGCGCATGCCAACCAAGCACCGGTCGCGGGACGCCACGGTGCGCGTCGAGGTCGCGGACGAAATCGCCGCTGCCGTGCGCCCTGTTCGAGGCCAGCAGGAGCTGGGGCAGGTCGACCGACATCCCGCGCGGCTCCTTGTCTCCGTCGCCCGACTGCTCGGAAGCGGGATGATCGTGGAGCGGCGCGTGGCCGGACGCACGCGCGGCTCTCCGCTCGGCGGACGGAGCATGGTCCACGCTCGACTCCGCGTGCTCGCCATGGTCGTGGATCGCGCGCGAGTGGGCATGGAAGCCGCGCGAGTCGCCATCGTCGACGTGCACGTGCCATCCGATGGACCCGTGCGAGTGCAGCAAGGCGTCCAGCCCACCCAACGGCGCGATGGCCGAGCCGCACAAGAGCAGCGCGAAGGCCACGAGGACCCACGCGCCGCGTTGGCGACCTTCGGCTTCGGCGTGCGGCTTGCGAGCCATGCGTGGTTGGTGGTGTACCACCGTCGCCGTGGCCGGGCAACGCCGGCGGAGCGGAAGGCCCCGGGCCCGCCGGCGCCGCGCGCGAGCGCCCCTACTCGAGCGCGGCGCGGATCTCCTTGGCGCGCGCGGAGTGCTTGGCGGCTTCGTCGAGCTGCCCGGCGGCCTCGAGGATGGAGGCGAGCGCCTCGCAGGCCTCGGCCACGCGTTGGTGCGGATCGGAGTGGCGCGCCTCGCGGGCCTCGAGCACGCGGCGCGCCAGCGCGAGGGCTTCGTCGTGGCGTTCTTGGGCTGCGCGCAGCTCGGCCAAGGCGAGGTCGAAGCGCTCCTTGCGCGAGACGCGCTGGGCAGGCGACGTGGCGATGTCGGGGCCGAGCTCGTCCAAGAGCTCCTCGGCCTCCTCGAGCTTGCCTCGCTTGCGCAGCACCGTGGCGGCGACGAGCGTCGCGCGCAGTCGCGGGCCCAAGGCCTCGACCGAGATGGCGCCGTCCATGGCTTGGCGCGCCAGCGCCATGGCCGCGTCCAAGTCGCCTTGCCCAAGCCGCGCCTCGCAGAGGAGCGAGCGCAAGTGCGGCACTTGGCGCTCGCCGTCCTCCATCCCCGCGACGCCGGCGAGCGCCTGATCGACCTGCTCGGCCGCCGCGTCGTGGCGCCGCATGACGAGCAAGTGCTGCGCGAGGGACCCCGCGGTCATGACTTGCAAGTCCGACTTGGCGGGCTCCATGCCAGCGGCGGCTTCGCGGGCCTCTCCCAGCGCATCCCCCGCCTCGCGGCAGCGACCCGCGTCGAGCAACGCAAGTCCACGGCTCATGCGCAGGAACACGGCCAACGACTCGTTGCGCTCCTCCTCGGCGGCGTGCAGGGCCAGACCTTGGTCGATGTGCCACACGGCGCGCTCGTGCGATTCGACGCGCTGGCAGGCTTCGCGCATCTTCAGGTGGTAGTCCATGCGGATCGTGCCCATGGCTTCCGCGATCATGTCCATGCGCGACTCGAGCAGCTCGATCGCGGCTTCCAATCGCTCCCAGGCCAGGCCCTTCGCCGCGAGCGCGGCCATCCGCGCCTGCGCGACCGCCAATTGGTCGGGGCGCGCCTTCGCCTCCAGCAAGGCCGCCCACAGCTCGTCCAGGCGCTCGAACGCCACGTCGGAGTCTCCGGCGCGAGCCAAGGCCTCCGCTTGCCTGAAGTGCAGCTTGAAGCGCGTCGGGATGCCGCCACGGTCGTTCTCGACCAGCATGCGCACCGCCCGACCGAGGGCTTCCGCCTCCAGCTTCGGCTCGTCGCGCTCGTTGCGCACGGCGCCGAGATCCACCAGCGCATCGACGAAGCGCGGGTTGAAGTCCTTCATGTGCGCTGCGCACAAGGACACGCGACGGAGGGCGTGCTCCAGGGCGGCGTCGAGGTCCCCGAGCTTGACGCAGACCTCGGCCAGGGGGGCGAGGTGGCCGGTCAACCCGAGCGCGTCCTTGCCCTCGCTCTCCTCGACCAGCTCGATGGCGCGCTCGAAGC
>JBEBCR010000113.1:0-23661 GCA_041157565.1 Planctomycetota bacterium
CGCCGCCTGGCGATCGTGCTGGTCCTCGTGGTCGTCGACCTGTGGAGCAAGGAGGTCGTGTTCGACTGGGTCCAGCGCCTGTCCGAGCAGGGCCAACTCGTCGCCGATCCCTGCGAGCGCGGGCACTTCCGCGTGCCGCTGGTCGGCGATTGGCTGGCGTTCATGCTGACGCTCAACCCGGGCGCGGCCTTCGGCCAGTTCGACGAGTTCCCGCACCTGCTCGTGTGGGGCCGCATCGCCGCCTGCCTGTTCCTCCTGTGGCTCCTGGCGCGCGCCCCGGCGGGCAGGCCGTGGCACAGCGCGGCGCTGCTGCTCGTGCTCGCCGGCGCGCTGGGCAACCTGTGGGACAACTTGGTGCGCGTGCGCGACCTCGCTCTCGACCGCTGGTACGTCGAGCACCCCTACGGTCCGGTGCGCGACTTCATCGACGTGTACTTCCACGCCCTGCCCTTCGTCGACGGGCCGTGGCACTTCCCCACCTTCAACGTGGCCGACTCGTGCATCACCGTGGGGGCGGTGCTCCTGATCCTGACGGGCTTCGGCGGCAAGCACTCAGCCGCCGAGCAGCGGGGATGAGGCGGCCCGTTGCCCCGCGTCGGGTCGGGGCTTAGAGTCCAGCCGAGCGACCATGGCCGACCTGCGCACCACGATCGGGACCCTCTCCTTGAGGAACCCCATCATGTCCGCCTCGGGCACCTACGGCCACGGGCTCGAGTCGCAGTTCCTCGCGCCGCCTTCGAGCGTGGGGGCGCTGGTCTCGAAGACCGTCACCCTGCGGCCGCGCCACGGCAACCCGGTGCCGCGCATCTGCGAGACGGAGGCGGGCTTCCTCAACTCGATCGGCCTCGAGAACAAGGGCGTCGCCTACTACGTCGACCACATCCTGCCGGACGTGCGCGACGCCGACACGCTGATCGCGACCAACATCGGCGCCGAGTCGATCGAGGACTTCGTCGAGATGGCGCGCACGCTCGCCGACCGCGAGGAGATCGACGCCTTCGAGGTCAACCTCTCCTGCCCCAACGTGCAGGACGGCAAGCTCCCGTTCGCCACGGATCCGCACACGGCGGCGCGCGTCGTCGAGGGCGTAAAGCGCGTCACCACGAAGCCGGTGTGGGCCAAGCTGAGCCCCAACGTCACGCGCATCGGCGACATGGCGCGCGCCGTCGAGGCGGCGGGCGCCGACGCCATCACCGCGGTCAACACGGTGCTCGGCATGAAGGTCGACTGGCGCAGCGGCAAGCCCGGCCTCGCCACCGTGCAGGGCGGCTACTCGGGCGTCGCCATCAAGCCCATCGCGCTGCGCTGCGCGTGGGAGTGCGCGCGCAGCGTCTCCATCCCCGTCGTCGGCTGCGGCGGCATCATGACGGCCGAGGACGCGCTGGAGTTCCTCGTCGTCGGCTGCCGCGCGGTGCAGCTGGGCACGGTCAACTTCTCCGACCCCGGCCTCGTCGGCCGCGTCGCGGCGGAGATGTCCGCGCTGCTGGATGCGCACGGCGTGGCGCGCGTCTCGGACCTGGTGGGCACGCTGCGCCTGCCGGACTCGATGAAGGCCGCGTCGCGACCGGACAAGGCCGCCCTCGGCGCCGCCTGCGCGCCGAAGGTTCGGTGAGGCGCGCGCCATGCGGCTGGAGTCGCTGACACCCGAGCTCCTGCGGCGCGCCATCGCCATCTACCTGCGCGAGGCCTGGCCCGATCCGGCCGGTCCTCGCCCGCGCACGACCGAGAGGGACTTCGAGTCGGTCGCCGACCTCGGCGCGCTGCTCGCGCGCTTCGAGCGTCCGCGCGAGAAGCAGCGGCCGGCGCTGGAGCGCTACACGCTGCGCCTCGGGAACGCGCGCTATCCGTTCATGAAGCTCGTCGTGCAGGAGTACCTCGTCGATCGCGAGTACTTCCTCTCCGTGGACACGCACGACGACCTCGAGGTCGGGCCCGACAGCCCCGACTGGAACGCGTGGCAGGAGATCAAGGAGCACAACCTCGCCCTCAAGCGCCGCATCGAGGCGGCGTGGGCCAAGGAAGGGCTGCCGACGCACTCCGACCTGCGCCGCCTGGCGCTCGACATCGCCGGCGCCGAGCGCGAAGCGTCCAAGAAGGCGCGGCTGCTCGTGGTCGACGACGAGAGCGACGTGTGCGAAGGGGTGGGGGCGCTGCTGCGCTCCAAGGGCTACGAGGTCGAGTGCTACTTCGACGGCCAGTCCGTGTGGGACAGGCTGCAGCAGGAGCCGCTGCCCGACCTCCTGCTGCTCGACTACGCCATGCCGCGCCTCGGCGGCGACGAGGTCCTGCGGCGCGTGCGCGCCGACGCGCGCCTGGCGCACCTGCCGGTGCTGCTCGCCACCGCCTCCTCGATCGACCTCGAGCGCGTGCCGCGCGCCTCCGGGCTCCTGCGCAAGCCCTACCCGCGCGAGGTGCTGTTCGCGCTGCTCGGGCAGATGCTCGAGCGCCGCGCCCGCCCCGCGGGAGCCTGAGGTCCGCGACTCCCGCCAGGGTCGCGCGAGGCCGCGCGCGGGGCCTCCGGACGGTCGCCGGGCGTTCAAAAGCCGCAAAAGCTTGCCGATCGGGCGCTTGCGGTGTGTGATGGTGCGCTTGCCCACAGAGCCCGCCATCCGGCGGAGCCACGGGCGCGACGCGACAATGGACTGGGACTCCCTCTCCGACAAGCTGGGCCAATTCGGCGAATCCATCGGCTCGACCCTCAAGGGCCTGTTCGGCGCCCGCAACGAGCGCATGGTCAAGGGGCTGGCGCCCCTGATCAAGCAGATCAACGATCTGGAGGGCTGGGCCAAGGGGCTCGGCGCCGAGCAGTTCCAGCAGCAGACCGAGGCGTGGAAGCGCCAATTGGCCGCCGGCGAGACGACCCTCGAGGCCGTGCTGCCGCACGCCTTCGCGCTGGTGCGCGAGGCCTCGGTGCGCACGCTCGGCCTGCGCCACTACGACGTGCAGCTGGTCGGCGGCATCGTGCTGCACGAGGGAAAGATCGCGGAGATGTGCACCGGCGAGGGCAAGACGCTGGTCGCGACGCTGCCCTTGTACCTCAACTGCCTCGCCGGCAAGGCCGTCTACCTGGTGACGGTCAACGACTACCTGGCGCGCCGCGACGCGGCGTGGATGGGGCCGATCTACGACTACCTCGGCGTGGCCGTGGGCGCGATCCAGTCGGACATGACGCCGAGCGAGCGCCACCCGGTGTACATGTGCGACATCGTGTACGGCACGAACAACGAGTTCGGCTTCGACTACCTGCGCGACAACATGAAGCAGCGCGTCGAGGACCAGGTGCAGCGCGACCTCGCCTACGCCATCGTCGACGAAGTCGACTCGATCCTCGTCGACGAGGCGCGCACGCCGCTGATCATCAGCGGTCCCGCCGCCGACACCAGCGACAAGTACAAGAAGGCCGACGAGGTGGCGCGCGCGCTGTCGCGCGACAAGCACTTCGAGGTCAAGGAGAAGGAGAAGGCCGTCGCGCTGCTCGAGGCCGGCATCGAGGAGGCCGAGCGCATGGTGGGCGTGCAGAGCTTCTTCGTGCCGCCGCACGAGGACTGGCCGCACTTCATCGAGAACGCGCTGCGCGCGCACCACATCTACACGCTCGACAAGGAGTACGTGGTCGAGAACGGCGAGGTGGTGATCGTCGACGAGTTCACCGGCCGCAAGATGAACGGCCGCCGCTGGTCCGACGGCCTGCACCAGGCGGTCGAGACCAAGGAAGGGCTGCCGCCGCGCCAGGAGAACCAGACCCTGGCGACGATCACCTTCCAGAACTACTTCCGCATGTTCCGGAAGCTCGCTGGCATGACGGGCACCGCGCTGACCGAGGCGTCCGAGTTCCACCGGATCTACAAGCTCGACGTCATCTCGATCCCGACCAACCTGCCGATCGCGCGCATCGACGCCACCGACATCGTCTTCCGCACGCTGCCCGAGAAGTGGCGCGCCATCGTCAAGGAGGTCGAGCGCGTGCACGAGGCCGGCCAGCCGCTCCTGATCGGCACGACCTCGATCGAGAAGAGCGAGCACCTGTCGAAGCTGCTCGCCGAGAAGGGCATCCGCCACGAGGTGCTCAACGCCAAGAACCACGAGCGCGAGGCGCAGATCGTCGCGCTGGCCGGCGAGCGCGGCGCCGTGACGGTGGCCACGAACATGGCCGGTCGCGGCACCGACATCAAGCTCGGCGGCAACTTCGAGCACCGCTTGTCCAAGGCCCTCGAGGCGCGCGGCCTGCACCAGGGCGACCTCGAGCGCCTGGCGGAGATCGACCTCGTGCGCGCCGAGGTGCGCGCGCAGTGCGACAAGGACGAGAAGGAGGTGCTGGGCCTCGGCGGCCTGTACGTGCTCGGCACCGAGCGCCACGAGGCGCGCCGCATCGACAACCAGCTGCGCGGCCGTTCCGGACGCCAGGGCAACGCGGGCGTGTCCCGCTTCTACCTGTCGCTCGAGGACGACCTGATGCGGATCTTCTACCGCGACTGGGTCAAGAACGCGATGGCGCGCCTCGGCATGACCGAGGACACGCCGATCGAGTCGGGCATGGTGGCGCGCGCCATCGCCAAGGCGCAGAAGAAGGTCGAGGAGCGCAACTTCGAGATCCGCAAGTCGCTGCTCGAGTACGACGAGGTGATGAACGAGCAGCGCAAGGAGATCTACGGCACGCGCCAGGACGTGCTCGAGGGGATCGAGGTGCGCGAGAAGGTCCGCATGATGCTGCAGCGCGTGGTCGAGCGCGCCGCGACGCGCACGCACCACCTCGACGCCGCCGGCTTCCGCACGTGGTTCCAGCGCAGCTTCGGCCGCGAGGTCGAACTCGACCTGGCCACGCGCGCCACCCAGAAGAACGGCGATCCCGCGCCGGTCGTGCAGTTCCTGCTCGGCCTGCACGACGAGCGCGAGGCGCAGCTCTCGCCCGAGTTCCTGCGGCGCGTCGAGACCTACCTCCTGATGAAGGCCATCGACGACAAGTGGCGCGACCACCTGTCGGCCATCGACGCCCTCAAGGCCGGCATCGGCCTGCGCGGCTACGGGCAGGTCGATCCCAAGAACGAGTACAAGCGCGAGGGCTTCGAGCTGTTCGGCAAGTTGTTCGAGGCGATCGAGGACGAGGTCACCAGCCTCGCCATGCGCATCGAGGTGCAGCGCCCGCCCGAGGGCGCGCAGCCGGCGGCGAGCGCGCCGCGCTACATCTCGCCGGCGCCGCGCGTCGCCGCCCCGCCGCAACCCGCCAAGCCAGCGCAGCAGGCTCCAGCGCAGCAGGCTCCAGCGCAGCAGCAGGCCCCGCGCCAGGCGAGCGCCCAGCCCTCGCCCGCGCAGCGTCCGCCGGCCCAGCCGCCGCGCCCCGCGCCGCGGCAGGCTCCGTTCCCGCTCGGCGGCCAGGGCTTGCCGGCGTCGCGCGCCTTCGACGCGGCGCGCCGCGCCGGCGCGATCCAGCCGCAAACGCCCGGACCCGCGGGCGACGGCAAGGCCAAGGACAAGACGACGGACGGCTGAGCCGGCCTGCGGACGACGGGCGCCGCGTCGCGCCCCATGGAGGCTGGTGGCGCGTGTCGCGTGCGAACATGAGCGAGGAGGCGCCGGCGGGCGACGCGCGTCGCGAGGGGCCGCCGCCTCCTCCCATCCGCGGCGATCCGCACGGCGGCGCGCGCGACGCGCTGCTGCACGCCGCCTACGACCTGCTGATGCTCGTGGCGCTGGTGGTCGCCTCGCCGTGGCTTGCGTGGCGCTGGTGCTCGAGCGCCTCGTTCCGCCGCCTCGCCCCGGCGCGCCTCGCCCGCGGCCTGCCCGCGCGCGGCGCGCGGCGGCGCGTGCTCGTGCACGGCGTGTCCGTCGGCGAGGTCAAGGCCGCGCAATCGATCATCCGCGAACTCGAGCGCGCGCGCCCCGACCTCGAGGTGGTCGTGTGCACCACGACCGACACCGGCGAGGCCATGGCGCGCCGGACGTACCCGCACCTCGCCGTGGTGCGCTTCCCGCTCGACCTGCGGCCGGTGGTGCGGCGCTTCCTGCGCGTCGTCGATCCCGCCTGCGTCGTGCTGGTCGAGCTCGAGGTGTGGCCGAACTTCCTGCGCGAGGCCAATCGGCGCGGCGTCCCGCTCGTCGTGGTCAATGGACGCATCACCGAGCGCAGCCATCGCCGCTACCGTCGCGCGCGCGCCTTGCTGCCGGCCTTCGACCGCCTGAGCCTCCTGCTCGCGCAGGACGAGGAGTACGCGCGGCGCTTCGCCAGCCTGTGCCGCGACGGCGCGCGCATCCGCGTCACCGGCAACGTCAAGGTCGACGGGCTCAAGACCGGCCGCGCCAGGCCGAGCGAGGAGCTCGAGCGGCTGCTCGGCCCCGCGCCCGGCGAGTTGTGCCTCGTGGCGGGCAGCACCCACGAGCCCGAGGAGCTCGTCGTGGCGCGCGCGGCGCGCGCGTCGGGCGCGTGGCGTCGCCTCGTGCTGGTGCCGCGCCATCCCGACCGCGCCGCGCAGGTGGCGCGCCAGCTGGCCGAGGCGGGGTTCCCGTCGCAGTGCTTGTCCGAGCTGCGTCGCGGAACGGCTCCGGATCCGCGCGCGGCGCGCATCGTCGACACGATCGGCGAGCTCGAAGGGGTCTACGCGTTGGCCGACGCGGTCGTGGTGGGGGGCTCGTTCGTGCCGCACGGCGGCCAGAACCTGCTCGAGCCCGCCGCTCAGGAGCGCTGCGTCCTGCATGGACCGCACATGTGGAACTTCGCGGCCGAGACGCGGCTCCTGCAGCGCGGCGAGGCCGCGTTGGAGGCGCGCGACGAGGCGCAGCTCGAGTCGGCGCTGCGAGCCCTGGCCCACGACCCGGCGCTGCGCGCGGCCATGGGGGAGCGCGCCCGGCGGGCGGTCGAGCTCCAGCGCGGCGCCACCGGGCGCACCATGGCCTTGCTGGCGCCCTGCCTGCCGCCCGAGGCCTGAAGCGCGCGCGTCAGGCCTCCGGCGGCCGGACGAGGGCGGCGGGGGGCGGGCGCGCGGGATGCGGCAATTTCCACTCCCGCCTGGCCGTGCTTTTGCCGACAATCCCGACCCCTCGCGCCCCCCTGGCGCGGGACCCAACCTCATCGAAGCCGCTCCAGCGCGCGGACACACCAAAGACACACGAGCCCATGGCCCGTCACCTCTTCACTTCGGAAAGCGTTTCCATGGGCCACCCCGACAAGGTGGCCGACCAGATCTCCGACGCGGTCCTCGACGCGATCCTCGCGCAGGACCCGGGCAGCCGAGTCGCGTGCGAGACGCTCGTCACGACCGGCCTGTGCGTCGTCGCCGGCGAGATCACGACCAAGGCGCAGGTCAACTACGCCGAGGTCGCGCGCAACACGCTCAAGCGCATCGGCTACACGGACGACGCGTTCGGCATCAACGGCGACACGTGCGCGGTGATGGTCGCCATCGACCGCCAGTCGCCCGACATCAGCCAGGGCGTCACCGCCGGCGAGGGCCTGCACAAGGAGCAGGGCGCGGGCGACCAGGGCCTGATGTTCGGCTTCGCCTGCGACGAGACGCCGGAGCTGATGCCGTTCCCCATCTACTACGCCCACCGCCTGGTCGAGAAGCAGGCCGAGCTGCGCGAGAAGGGCGTGCTCAAGTGGCTGCGCCCCGACGCCAAGAGCCAGATCACCGTCGAGTACGAGGGCGACAAGCCGGTGCGCGTGAACGCGGTCGTGCTGTCGACGCAGCACGCCCCCGAGGTCTCGCACGCCGAGATCAAGAAGCAGGTGGTCGAGAAGATCATCAAGGCCGTCATCCCGGCGCAGTACCTCGACAAGGACACCGTCTACCACGTCAACCCGACCGGGCGCTTCGTGGTCGGCGGTCCGCACGGCGACTGCGGCCTCACCGGCCGCAAGATCATCGTCGACACCTACGGCGGCATGGGCCGCCACGGCGGCGGCGCCTTCAGCGGCAAGGATCCGACGAAGGTCGACCGCTCGGCCGCCTACGCCGCGCGCTACGTGGCGAAGAACGTGGTGGCCGCGGGCCTCGCCAAGCGCTGCGAGATCCAGGTCAGCTACGCCATCGGCGTGGCCAAGCCGACGTCGATCCGCGTCGACACCTTCGGCACCGGCGTGGTCGACGACGCGACGCTGACCGAGGTCGTCGAGGCGACCTTCGACCTGCGTCCGGCCGCGATCATCTCGCACTTCAAGCTGCGCCGCCCGATCTACGAGCGCACGGCCTACCACGGCCACTTCGGCCGCGCCGAGTTCCCGTGGGAGAAGACGGACTTCGCCGCCAAGCTCAAGAAGGCCGTGGCCGCGCGCAAGAAGGCCGCCAAGGCCAAGTGAGCTCCGGTGGCGCCCACGCGCCGCCCCGCATGCCGCGCCGGCCCGTCCCGAACGCTCGGGGCGGGCCGGTCGCTTGGCGGGATGGCGCGCGCGCCGCGCGAGGCGGCGCGGGCCGGCCGTGGTGACTCCGGCGCGCGCTTGGGGTAGAACCTAGGCCATGCACGCGCCCACGAAGTCCCGCCGCGGCGGATTCACGCTCATCGAGCTGCTCGCCGTCATCCTGATCATCTCGATCCTGATGGCGTTCCTCCTGCCGCGCATCCCCGAGGCCATCGACCGCTCCAAGGTCACCGCCTGCAAGAAGAACCTGCAGGAGATCTACAGCGGCCTGATGATCCACCAGGACAAGCACGGCCGCGTGCCCGACAAGAGCGGCGCCCAGTTCTTCGCCACGCTGATCAGCAAGGGCGTGTGGGAGAACACCGAGGCCACCGCGCAGAAGCTGACTTGCCCGGGCGTGGACCTGGGCGCCTTGTCGATCGGCGCGATGGAGCCCGACCAGTGGTTCGCCGACATCGACTCGGTCGACGGCACCTATTCCTCGTACGCCGGTCGCGACATGAAGAACAGCCCGCTGAAGAAGTTCCCCGGCTCCGGCAAGGAGCCGCTCGTCGCCGACGACAACGACGGCAGCGAGGAGGAGGGCAACCACCGCACCACGACCGTGGTCCTGTACGCCGACGGCAACGTGGGCACGCACGAGTTGTACGAGCTGCAGGAGAAGGGCGACATCGACAAGGAGACGCTGGTGCTCAAGGTCGGCCCCGACTCGCCGCTCGAGGAGCTGCGCAAGCTGTCGCTGGACTGAGCCGGTCGCTGGACCGGGCCGCGCGTCCGCGAGTTCCGCCGCCCGCGCCTCCTGCGCCGCCGACCGCGGCGCGGGGGGGCGCGGCTCCATTGGGGGGGGGGGGCGAGGTCGGTTCCAGCCCGGCGCCAGCGCGCTACAGCGTCCGCGGGGGGGCGGTCGATATGCTGCAATCCGCCCCGCATGGATCCCAAGGCCTGCATCCTGGCGTTGCGCCCGCACCAGTGGGTGAAGAACGTCTTCGTCTTCGCGGCGCTGCTCTTCGCGCGGGGCTCGAGCGGCACGCTGCTCGCCGAACGATCGGACGACGTCGTGCGCGTGCTGTGGACCTTCGCGGCCTTTTGCCTGGGCGCGAGCTCCATCTACCTCGTCAACGACGTGCTGGATCGCGAGTCCGATCGCGCCCATCCCGAGAAGCGCCATCGACCGCTCGCCTCGGGGCGCGTGTCGCTGGGGCTGGCGTGGACGATGTCCGTCGGATGCGCCATCGGCGCGCTGGCGGCGGCGTTCCAGGCCCATGGCTCGCCCGTGCGCGTCTGGCCGCTGGTGCTGGGCTACATGGCGCTCAACCTCGCCTACTCGATCAAGCTCAAGCACGTCGTGCTGGTCGATGTGTTCTGCATCGCCACCGGCTTCCTGCTGCGCGTCATGGCCGGCGCCCTGGCCGTGCCGGCGCCCATCTCGCATTGGCTGCTGTTGTGCACCTTGTTCCTCGCCTTGTTCCTCGCCTTGTGCAAGCGTCGCGCGGAGCTGGCGCTGCTCGGCGAGGGCGGAGGCGCGCACCGCGCGATCCTGCGCGAGTACGACCTCGGCTTCCTCGACCAGATGACGACCGTGCTGGCGGCCTGCACCATCGTCACCTACACGATGTACACCGTGGCCGACGAGACGACGGCCAAGTTCGGCGCGGGCAACCTGCTCGTGTGCACCGTGCCCTTCGTGGTCTTCGGGCTCGCCCGGTACATGCTGCTGGTGCAGACCAGGAAGGGCGGCGGCAGCCCGACGCGCGTGCTGCTCGGCGGCGACGCGCTGTTCGCGGCCAACGCCATCCTGTGGCTGGCGGCTGTGGTCTGGATCGCGGCGCGCGCCCACCCCGCGGCGGCTTGAGCGCCCCGTCCCGCGGCGGCCCGCGGCCGCCCTATCGCGCCCGGCGCGCCGCTCGCTAACCTGTGGTCAAGGAGCCGCCATGACCGCATCCCGCCTGCAGCTGTCCTCCGCCGTGTCCCGACTCGGCACCGAGTCCGCCTTCGAGGTCGTCAACCGCGTCGTCGCCTTGGAGAAGCAGGGCCAGAACATCGTCAAGCTGCACATCGGCGCGCCGGACTTCCGCACGCCGGAGTTCATCGTCGAGGCCGGGCGCAAGGCGCTGGCCGACGGCTTCCACGGCTACACGCCGGCCAAGGGCCTGCCGCAGGTGCGCGAGGTGGTCGCCGACTACTG
The DNA here is from genome assembly GCA_041157565.1 of Planctomycetota bacterium. Taxonomy (GTDB): domain Bacteria; phylum Planctomycetota; class UBA1135; order UBA1135; genus SXXH01. Next base: position 10,536 of record JBEBCR010000113.1, read on the forward strand.
CAAGCGCTTCCACAAGGGCGACGTGCATCCCGACCAGGTCATGATCGTGCCCGGCGGCAAGCCGACGATGTTCTACGCCATGCTGCTCTTCGGCGAGCCGGGCGCGGAGATCGTCTACCCCAACCCCGGCTTCCCGATCTACGAGTCGGCCATCAGGTGGACCGGCGCCACGCCGGTGCCGCTGGAGCTGAAGGAGGAGCGCGGCTTCGCGTTCTCGGCGGACGAGCTGTTGTCGAAGATCACGCCGAGGACGCGCCTGATCATCGTCAACTCGCCGGCGAACCCGACCGGCGGCGTGGCGCCGAAGGCGGAGATGGACAAGCTCGTCGCCGGCCTGGAGAAGCACCCGCACGTCGCGATCATGTCCGACGAGATCTACTCGCGCCTCCTGTACGACGGCGAGGAGCACGCGAGCATCCTCTCGTACCCCTCGATCGCCGACCGCGCGATCCTGCTCGATGGATGGAGCAAGACCTACGCCATGACCGGCTGGCGCATGGGCTTCGGCGTGTGGCCGAAGCAGCTCGTCGACCACGCCGAGCGCATCCAGATCAACTGCAACTCGTGCACCAACGCCGCGGCGCAGATCGCGGGCATGGAGGCGCTGCGCGGGCCGCAGGAGTGCGTCGAGTCCATGCGCCGCGCCTTCGAGTCGCGCCGCAAGGTGATCGTCGACGAGCTCAACCGCATCCCGGGCTTCTCCTGCGGCATGCCCAAGGGCGCGTTCTACGCCTTCCCGAACACCAGCGGCACCGGCATCGGCTCGCGCGAGCTCGAGAAGAAGCTGCTCGCCGAGGCCAAGGTCAGCTGCCTGTCGGGCACCAGCTTCGGCGCCATGGGCGAGGGCTACCTGCGCTTCAGCTACGCCAACAGCGAGGAGCAGATCAGGGAAGGCATGCGCCGCGTGCGCGAGTGCCTGGCGGCGGTGGCGCGCTGAAGAGGACGCGCGGCCGTCCTCCGGCGTCGCGCCGGGGCGGTCGCGCAGGCGGCACGCGCGGGATCGGGACGGGGTGGACGGGGTGGACGGGGTGGACGCTTCAGGGCGCACCGGCGGGACGGAACGGCTGGACCAGGCGCTGGTGGCGCGGGGCCTCGCCGCCTCGCGCACCTTGGCCCAGCGCCTCGTCAAGTCAGGCGAAGTGGAGGTCGACGGCCGCGTCGAGACGCGACCCGCGCGCCTCGTGCGCGCGTCGCAGGCGCTGCGCGTGCGAACCTCGCCGCGCTACGTCTCGCGCGGTGGCGAGAAGCTCGCCGCGGCCCTGGCCGAGTTCGGCGTCGATCCGAGCGGGCTCTCGGTGCTGGACGCCGGTTCGTCGACGGGCGGCTTCACCGATTGCCTGCTGCAGCATGGCGCGCGCGAAGTGCACGCGCTCGACGTCGGCCGTGGGCAGCTCGCCGCCTCGCTGCGCGCCGATCCGCGCGTCGTCTCCCTCGAGGGCGTCGACCTGCGCGACTGGACGGTCGAGCTGCGCTTTTCGCTGGTCGTCGCCGACATGTCGTTCATCCCGCTGCGGCTCGTCCTGCCGGCGCTCGAGCGGCTCGGGGCCGACGACGCGCGCTGGATCGTGCTCGTCAAGCCGCAGTTCGAGGTGGGGCAGGCGCGCCTGCCCAAGGACGGCGTGGTCAAGGAGCCGCGCGACCACCTGCACGCGTTGCGAGGCGCGTTGGACGCGGTGGCCGAGTCGGGGCTCGCTTGCCGGGCCCTGCTGGCCTCGCCCATCGCCGGCGGGGAGGGCAATCGCGAGTTCCTCGCCCTGCTCGAGCGCGGCGCGAACCACGCCGCGCTGGACCTCGAGCGCCTCGTGCGCAGGCGGCGCGAGGCCTGAAGTCCGGGCGGCGCGCTTGGCGCTACCGCGCGGGGCGCCGCGAGAGTAGGCTCTGCCCGCCCGATCCGCGCGGGACGCTCGGACGGCGAACAGGAGCGAAGATGGCCGGCATCTACAAGGCGTACGACATCCGGGGCGTGGTCGGCAAGGACCTCACGCCCGAGATCGCCTACAGGATCGGGGACGCGTTCGCGCGCCTCCTGTCCGCCAGCAAGCTGGTGGTCGGGCGCGACATGCGCGTGCACTCGCCGCGGATCGCCTCGGCCGCGATGGACGGCATGCGCGACGCCGGCGCCGACGTGGTCGACATCGGGCTCGCGTCCACGCCGATGGCCTACCACGCCATCGCCACCATCGAGAGCGACGGCGGCCTGGTGGTGACGGCGAGCCACAATCCCGGCCACTACAACGGATTCAAGCTGTGCGCCAAGGGCGCGCGCCCGATCAGCGCCAACAACGGCATCCTCGACATCGAACGCATGGTGTCCGAGCCGGCAAGGCCGAAGGCCGCGCGCCGCGGCGCGCTCGAGACGCGCGAGGTGCTCGCCGACTACGCCGCGCACGTGGCGCGCTTCGCCGACGTCGCGCGGCCGGTGAAGGTCGCCATCGACTGCGCCAACGGCATGGAGGCGCACACGCTGCCCGCGATCCTGCCGTCGACGCCGGCGGTGCAGGCCTCGCTGCTCTACGACACGCTCGACGGCACCTTCCCCAACCACGAGGCCAACCCGCTCAAGGAGGAGAACCTCGATCCAGTGCGCGAGCTGGTCAAGCGCACCGGCAGCGAGCTGGGCGTGGGCTTCGACGGCGACGCCGACCGCTGCTGCTTCGTCGACGAGTCGGGTCGAACGGTCGCCAACGACCTGATGACGGCGCTGCTCGCGCCGCAGTTCCTGGCGAGGAGGCCCGGCGCGCCGGTGGTCTACGACCTGCGCTCCTCGTGGGTCGTCAAGGAGGAAGTGCGCAAGGCCGGCGGCGTCGCGGTGCGCGACCGCGTCGGGCACTCGTTCATCAAGGCCACCATGCGCGAGAACGGCGCCGTGTTCGGCGGCGAGCTGTCGGGCCACTACTACTTCGCCGACAACCACGTGTGCGACTCGGGCATCATCGCCATGTACTCCGCGCTGAACCTCGTGTCGCGCTCGAAGGAGCCCCTGTCGCGCCTCGTGCAGGGCCTGCGCCGCTACCATGCGACCGGCGAGATCAACTTCCACGTGGCCGACAAGGATGCCGCCATCGCGGCCTTGAAGGCGCGCTACAAGGGCGGGCGCCAGGACGAACTCGACGGCATCACCGTCGAGCACGGAGAGCTCGGCGACAAGCAGTGGTGGTGGTTCAACGTGCGCGCCAGCAACACCGAGCCGCTGCTGCGGCTCAACCTCGAGGCGAGCCACGCCGACCTGCGCGACGAGAAGCGCGACGAACTCGTCGCCATGCTGGGGGAGCCGGAAGCATGAAGATCCACTCGATCCTCCTGGCCGCGGCGCTGTTGTCGCCGTGCCCCGCGTGCGGCGACGTGTCGGAGCGCGCGGCCGTCGAGGCCGGCCTGTGCATCGTGCAGGGCAGCGTGGTCGACGCGCGCGACGGCGCGCCGCTGGCGGGCGCGCGAGTGGACTACGTCGGTGCCGCGCGCGAAGGCGTGGGCGCGACCACCGACGAGGAGGGGCGCTTCTCGCTCGAGGGCTTGCCGGCGGGAGCGACCGGGCAGTTGCGCGCCACGCTCGAGGGACGCGAGAGCGCGATCGAGCTGCAGGCGCTGCGTGCCGGCCACTTGAACGTGGTGCTGCACCTGTAGCCGGAGGGGGGGGCGCGCGGCGCGGGATGCCCGCGTCGGCTCGGCTGAATTGGAAAATTGCGACTTCCAATTTCGCGCCGTGCCCGCGCCGGATGGTGGCGCCAGCTCGACGGAGCGCGCGGCGGCGCTTGCTTCCCGACCCCCGTGCAGCCGATAGAGAAGGGCTGAAACCATGGGCCTCCTCAAACGACTGGCGTTCGCGTGCCTGCTCCCCTTCGTCGCGGCCGGGGCCTTGGCGTCGGATCTCCGCGCGCAAGAGGACTCCGTCTGGAGCCAACTGCTGCAGCGCGACGCGACCTTCAGCTTCACCGACCGCTCCGCGAGCCTGGCGCGCGCCGCCCTCGCGGATCCGCGCAGCTCGAGTTCGCGCCGCGCGAGCGCGTGGGTGGCCATTGGTTGCGCCGGCGCCGTGGCCGATCGCGCCAAGGCCGAGCAGGCCGCGCTGAACTCCGCCGATCCCGAACGCCTGGGCGCCATCTTCTGCCTCGGCTCCCTCGCCGCGGGTGGCTTGCCCACCTTGCGCTCCATCGCGGCCAAGGACGATCCGGCCTCCGGTTGCGCCTGGCTCGCGCTCCTCTTGGCGGGCGACGCCGAGGCGCGCCGCGCCCTCGAGGAGCAGGCCGCCGATCCGCGCGCGCCGCGCCAGAAGCTGGCCGAGGAGCTGCTTCTTTGGCGCTACGACCCCGGCTCCAGCCGCGAGAGCGCGCCGGTGCGCGCGTGGCTGTCGCTGCGCTCCGAGGCCGCGCGACGCTTCGGCCTGCACTCGGGCGAGACTTGGAACGTGCGCGCCATGCGCGAACTGGTCGCCGACTCGGACTGGGTGCGCGAGGTCGTCGTCGGATCCGCGCCGCGCGTGCGCGCGCCCGGCGTGAAGGACTACCTGTTGCGCGGCCTGCTCGACCAGCAGGGTCCCGCGCGCCTCGAGGCGGCGGTGGTCGTGATGCCCGTCGAGCTGTCGCAGCTCGTGGCGAACGGCCTGTGGGCGCCGCGCGATGGAGGCGAGTGGGTGCTGCTGCTCGACGCCGTCGCCGCGCACCGCAAGGAGACGCTGGTGCCCGAGCTGCTGCGCGCGGCGCGGCGCACGGCCATGGCGCCGCGCGCCATGGAGCTGCTCGCCTACGGCGGCGATCCCGACTCCTCGTTCGAGGCCTTCGAGGCCTCGAAGCTGCGCTCGGACGCCAAGCAGGCCTTGTGCGCCGCCATCGGCGCCGCGGGTTCCGCCCCCGCGCTGCGGCGCTTCGACGAGCTGCGCTCGGATCCCGATCCCCTGGTGCGCGCCGCCTGGCTCGTGGCCGCCATGCGCATCGGGCAGGTCAAGCCGCGCACCGAGGTGGAGCGCGCCCTCGAGGACGCCGGCGACGAGCTGCACGCGCCCGTCGTCGCGGCCTTGTGCCGCAACGCCCGCGACAGCCTGTGCGCCTCGCTGCTCGAGTCGCGGCTCGCCGCGGCGCGCGGCAAGGAGAAGCGGCAGATCGCCCTCGCCCTCGCCAGCGAAGGACGCTACGCGGGCCGGACCACCGTGCGCGAGCTGCTCGCGCAGGATCCGCCGCCCGCGGGCCGCGCCGGAGCCGAACTCGTCGCGGCCTTGCGCCGCGGCGCGAGCTCGGAGGACCTGCAGGTCTTCGAGTCCATGTTCCCGCGCGGCGACGACCGCGTCCTCGACCTCGAACTCGCCATCGCGCTGGGCCAGCTGGCCTCGCCGACGGTGGTGCCCGTGCTGCGCGAGGCGCTGTGGCGCGGCTCGCACGACATCTCGATCCTCGCCGCGGGCGAGCTGGCCGAGGTGCATGGCCTCCACTTCCTGCACGACGAGCTGGTCTCGCCGCCGCCCGACGCCGACGAGGGCGACATGCGCCGCCTCGGCTTCGCCATCGGCACGTGGGGCGGCGTCGACGCCGTGGAGCGCGTCTCGCGGCTGCGCCGCTCCAACCCCGGCGATCCGGCCGTGCAGGGGGCCGTGCTGGGCGCCTTGGCGGCGCGCACGCGCTAGCCGACCGCGCCCCGCGACGGCTTGGTAGATTTCCATCCACGGGGTCCCGGCGTCGCCGGGGCCGCGCTCCGACCGCCCCAGAACCCCTCCCTCGAGACCACGCTCATGATCGATCGAAAGGTGTGCCTCGTCGGCGTGCCCATGGACCTCGGCGGCGGCAGGCGCGGAGTGGACATGGGGCCTTCCGCCATCCGCATCGCCGGCCTCGAGGAGGGCGTGCGCTCGCTCGGCCTCGAGTTCGAGGACAGCGGCAACATCGGCGTGGCCGAGCCCGCCTCGCGCACGCCCAAGAACCCCAAGGCGCGCTTCCTCGACGAGATCGCCGAGTGCTGCGGCCGCCTGCGCGACAAGGTCGGCGGCATCCTGGCGCGCGGCGCGTTCCCGGTCGTGGTGGGCGGCGACCACTCCATCGCCTGCGGCACCATCGCCGGCATCAGCTCGCACTACCACCAGAAGGGCCAGAAGATCGGCCTGATCTGGTTCGACGCGCACGGCGACATGAACACGCCGGAGAGCACCGAGTCGGGCAACGTCCACGGCATGCCGCTCGCAGCCTGCATCGGCCGCGGCGCCCCGGAGCTCGTGCGCCTCGGGGCGCGCGTCCCGATGGTGGACGTGCAGAAGGCCGTGCTGATCGGCGTGCGCACCATCGACCCGCGCGAGAAGCAGGAGATCAAGGCCTCCGGCATCCACGTCTTCACCTTGAAGGACATCGACATGCACGGCGTCCACAAGGTGATGAAGATGGCGATCGAGATCGCCGGCGCCGGCACCGCGGGCTTCCACCTGTCCTTCGACATGGACGGCACGGATCCCAGCGTCGCCCCGGGCGTGGGCACGCCGGTCTACGGCGGGACGACGCTGCGCGAGAGCCACCTGATCATGGAGCACGCCGCCGAGAGCGGGAAGCTGCTCGGGCTGGAGTTGACGGAGATCAACCCGATCCTCGACAACCAGAACGCGACCGCCAAGGTCGCGGTGGAGCTGGCGCTGTCCGCGCTGGGCAAGGCGGTCTTGTGATCGAGTGGCTGGGATCGCTGCGCCGCAACCGGCGACTGCTGCTCGGCCTCGTCGCGCGCGACCTGCAGGCGCGCTACGTGGGATCGGCGATGGGCTTCTTCTGGTCCGTCGTGTTCCCGTTCCTCAACCTGCTGGTCTACATGTTCGTCTTCCGCATGGTGCTGGGCGTGCGCTTCAGCGACGCCGCCAGCCCGGGGCAGACGGCGCTTTGGATGCTGTGCGGCATCACCATCTGGCAGGCCTTCGGCGAGACCGTCTCGCGCTCGACCAACGCGCTGGTGGACAACCAGAACCTGATCCAGAAGGTCGTCTTCCCCAGCGAGATCCTGCCGGCGTACCTGGCGCTGTCGGCGCTGGTCAACATGGCGATCGGCGTGGCGATCGTGCTGCTCGGCGTGGCGTGGTTCGTGTGGATCTCGCCCGAGGACGGCGCGGGATCGACCGAGGCGGCGCAGCGCGCGCTGGCCGCCGGCGATCCGTCGCACGCGCTGCGCTTCGGACCCACGCTGCTGCTCGTGCCGCTCCTCGCGCTCCTGCAGGCGGCCTTCACCATCGGGCTCGGCACGCTGCTGGCGGCCTTCAACCTGTTCCTGCGCGACGTCTACCACCTGATCGGCGTCTTCGTCACGGTGTGGATGTTCGCCACCCCGATCTTCTATCCGCCCGAGCTGGTGGAGAAGAAGGGCTACGGATGGATGCTCGACTGGAACCCGATGTACTGGATCATCGACGCCTGGCGCGGCGCGCTGCTGTTCGGCGAGTGGCCGGACTGGGCGGGCATCCTGCGCTTCGCGCTGGTGGCGCTGGCGGCGCTCGTCGTCGGCACGGCCTTCTTCATGCGGCAGAAGCCGCGCTTCCCCGACCTCCTGTAGCGCCGCGATGACGAAGGGCACGACCACCATCACGGGCGCGGACTCGAGCCGCGAAGGCGGCGCGGGCGGCTCGGCCGTGTCGTGCCGCGGCGTCTCGAAGGCCTACCGGTTGTACGACAAGCCCTGGCACCGCGTGGCCGAGCTCTTGCTGCCCTCGGGCAAGCTGCACCGCGAGTACTGGGCGCTGCGCAACGTCTACCTCGACATCCCGCACGGCTCCACCGTGGGGATCATCGGCGAGAACGGCGCGGGCAAGTCGACGCTGCTCAAGGTGCTCACGGGCATCACGCGCCCGACCGAGGGCACGGTGGCCGTCCATGGCCGCGTGTCCTCGCTGCTCGAGCTGGGCGCCGGCTTCCACCCGGAGTTCAGCGGGCGCGAGAACATCCGCCTCGCCTGCTCCATCCTCGGCATGTCGGACGACGAGGTCGCCGAGCGCTTCGACAGGATCGTCGAGTTCAGCGAGCTGGCGGACTTCATCGACCGGCCGGTCAAGACCTACAGCTCGGGCATGTACGTGCGACTGGGCTTCGCGGTGGCCTCGAGCGTCGATCCGGACATCCTCATCATCGACGAGGCGTTGTCGGTGGGGGACGAGCACTTCAAGGGCAAGTGCATCAACCGCCTCAACGAGTTCCGCGAGCAGGGCAAGACGACCATCTTCGTCAGCCACGACATGGGCGCCGTCAAGACGATGTGCCAGTGGGTCGTGCTGCTCGACCGCGGCGAGGTGCTCGAGCAGGGCAGCGCCGAGAAGGTCGCCGACGAGTACCTCAAGCGCGCCAAGGCGCGCGGCAACGAGCGCCTGTCCGCCATCAACCGCGGCGCCAGCCAGTACCCGCGCTGGGGCACGGGCGAGATGCTGACCGAGGAGATCGAGATGCTCGACGCGCAGGGCGCGGCGGGCCACGTGTTCAGGACGGGCGAGCCCTTCCGCGTGCGGGTCCGGTGGACCGCGCACCGCGCGGCGAGGAATCCCGTCTTCGGGCTCGGGATCTACCGCTCGGACGGCACCTACGTGAACGGCGCCAACCACCATTGGCGCCGCGCGCCGATCGTGATCGAAGAGGTGCAGGCGGGCGAGCAGGGCGTGGTGGAGATGCGCTTCGACGCCATGCCGCTGCTCGCCGGGCAGTACTACCTGACCACCTTCCTGTACGACCATTCCAAGGCGGCGCCCACGGCCATCGACCATCGCGAACACGCCGTGGTCTTCGAGGTGGTCGACGCCGAGAGGCTCCAGCACGGCATGCTGTTCCTGCCCTCGCGCTGGAGCGTCGAGCGCCGCCGCGGCGGCGAGGTCCTGCGAGCGGAGAGCGAGGCGTGAAGGGCGACGACGTCCTTTCGCTGCCCTTCGACCAGTACCAGCGCTACCGGCTGGTGGCGGACATCGTGGGCCTGGTCGAGGCGGACGGGCGCAAGCGCGCGATCCTCGACGTCGGCGGACGCACGGGCCTGTTGCGCAGGTTCCTGCCGGACCACGCGGTCGCGCTGGTCGACGTCGAGCCCAGCGACATCCCCGACGTGGTGCTGGGCGACGGGCGCAAGCTGCCCTTCCCCGACAAGAGCTTCGACGTGGTCGCGGCGTTCGACACGCTCGAGCACGTGCCGCGCGAGGGCCGCGACGCCTTCGTCGACGAATGCGCGCGCGTCGCGCGGGAGCACGTCGTGCTGGTCGGCCCGTACGCGCATCCGGCGGTCGACGAGGCCGAGGAGCTCCTGCTGCGCTTCCTCGAGGACCACCTCGGCGAGAAGCACCGCTACCTGCGCGAGCATCGCGCCAACACCCTGCCCTCGATGGAGGCGGTGGTCGACCGCCTGCGCCGCCGCGGCGCCAACGTCGCCACCATCGCCCACGGCAACGTCGAGCGCTGGCTCGGGCTGATGTGCCTGTCGTTGTACATGGACCACGAGCCGCACCTGCGGCCGTTGGCCTCGCGCATGCACCGCTTCTGGAACGAGGCGCTGCACGAGTCGGACACGGGCGAGCCGGCCTACCGGCACGCCGTCGTGGCGAGCTTCGTCGGCGAGCCGCCGCGCGTGGCCTACGCGGCCAAGGCCGACGCGCTGCCGGCGAAGGTGCTGGCGGGCGCGCGCGTCCTGTCGACCAAGCTCGTCGAGTTCGACGCGGCGCGGCGCGAGTGGCGCGAGGAGCGCGCGCGCCTGCGCGAGGTCGCCGGCACGCTCGAGAAGGACCTCGCCGGCCACAAGCGCACCCTCAAGGAGTCCTTGCGCAAGGAGGCCGAGGCGCTGGAGGTGGTCGCCACCCTGCGCGCCGACCTCGCCGGGCACGCCGAGTCCCTCAAGGAGCAGGCCACCCTGCTCGCGGCGCAGCGCGCGGCCGCGGAGCGCACGCAGGCCGAGCTGGAGGCCGACCTGGCGCGGCACAAGGACGTGGTCCTCGAGCGCGAGGCGCGCCTGGCCGAGCACGCCGAGGTCGAGCTCGTCCTGCAGGAGGACCTGCGCCAGACGCGCGAGGCGCTGTCGATCGTCGAGGCCGACCTCGCCGGCCACCGCGAGGTGGTGGCCGCGCTGCGCGTCGAGGAGTCGGCCTTGCGCGCCGCCCTCGGGGCGCACGAGGCCGAGATCGAGGCGCTGAGCGCGCGCGCCGAGGAGCTCGATGCTTCGGTGCGCGAGCACCAGTTGGTCCTCGCCGATCGCGAGCGCCAGCTGGTCGAGTGGTCCCGGGTGGCGGCCGCGAAGGACGCGCTCCTGGCCGCCGAAGGCGAGGCGCGGGCGACGCTGGAGCGGGACCTCGCCGGCCACAAGGCGCTGGTCGCGGAGCTCCGCGCCGACCTCGACGGGCATCGTGGCTTGGAGGCGACGCTGCGCGCCGCCATCGCCGCCCTCGAGGCCGACTTGCGCGAGTCGGGGGCCGCGCTCGAGTCGGAGCGCGCCGACGCCGAGGCGCTGCGCCACGGGTTGAAGCGCGAGGAGGCCGAGCGCGCGGAGGTGGAGCGCGAGCGCTCCATGCTGCGCGGCGAGGTGGCGGCCCACGTGGCGCAGGCCGGCTCGCTGCGCGCGCGCATCGACGAACTGTCGATCGCGCTTGGCGAGCGCGAGGACGCCGCGCGCGCCGAGGGGTTGGCGTTCGAGCAGGAGCGGACGGCGCTCCGGGCGGAGATCGCCGCGCACGTCGAGCAAGGCGCCGAATTGCGCAGGGACCTCGAGGGCCACAGGGCGCTGGCGCGCGACTTGCGCGCCGAGCTGGCCTCCGTGGAGGGCAAGCTGCGCGCCGAGTCCGCGCTCCTCGCGGCCGAGCGCGCCAACGGCGCCTCCCTGCGCCACGCCCTCGACGGCGAACGACTCAAGCTCGCCGCCGCGCTGGAGCGCGCGCAGGAGCTGGAGCGCCTGCTGGCCGAGCACCGCGCCGTCCTGCGCGACCTCTCCGCCGACCTCGAGGGCCACCGCGCCGCGCTCGCCTCCGCGCGCGCCACGATCGTCGACAAGGACGGCGAGCTGGAGCGCCGCGCCGCCGCGCTGTCGCGCGAGCAGGCCGAGCACGACGCCACGCGCGGCGAGCTGGAGAACGAGCGCGCGGCGCGCGCCGACCTGGAGGCCCAGGTCGAGCGCGCCCGCCAGGCCATCGCGGCCCAGGACGCGAAGATCTCCGAGTTGCGCGCGCACTTGTCGAACCGCTGGAAGAGCCTCAAGCGCGCGTTGTGGCTCAAGCGGCCCCTGCCCTGAGCCCGGGGGCGCCCACGCCGGCGAGGGCCGGTCGCGCGCGCCCGCGCCGGCGTGGGCGCGCGGGGGACGAGCGATCCCGACCGCGCGCCACCTCGGGGCGCTGCGCAGCCGCTCCCACCGCGCGCCGCGATGTGCTAGACCTGTGGCCCCGCCATGAGCCACCCGCCCATCGACCTCCTGCGCCTCGCCTCGCGCGTGGGCGGCTGGATGGATCCCGGCGCCAAGGACGCCGACGTGGCCTTGTCCTGCCGCGTGCGGCTGGCGCGCAACCTCGAGGGCCTGCCCTTCGTCCACAAGCTGCCGCCCCAGCAGGCCCAGGAGGTCTGCGCCCAGCTGCGCGAGGTGCTGCTCGACTTGCGGCTCGAGGGCGAGACGCAATGGGCCGAGATGGCCGCCGTTTCGCCGCTCCTGCGCCTCGTGCTGCGCGAGCGCCACCTCGTCTCGCGCGACCTCGCGCCCGGCGACGAGGGCGAGACGGGACTGCCCGGGCGCGCCGTGGCCTTCGCGCCCTCCGAGCGATTGTCGGTCATGGTCAACGAGGAGGACCACCTCCGCCTGCAGGCGATGGGGCGCGGCCTCGAGATCGAGGACTGCCTGCGGCGCGCCCAGGAGCTCGATCGCGCCTTGGAGGGCGTCTTGTCCTTCGCCTGCTCGCGCGAGCTGGGCTACCTGACGGGCTGCCCGACCAACGTGGGCACGGGCATGCGCGCCTCGGTGATGCTGCACCTGCCGGCGCTCGCCTTGTGCAAGAGCGAGCTGGAGAAGGTCTTCACCGCCGCCGCGCGCACCGGTCTCGCCGTGCGCGGACTGCACGGCGAAGGCTCGCGCGCCGCCGGCGACTTCTTCCAGGTCTCCAACCAGGTGACGCTGGGGCAAGGCGAAGAGCAGCTCATCTCCGATCTCGGTTCGATCGTCGTCGCCGTGGTCGACTTCGAGCGGCAGGTGCGGCGCACGCTGCTCGCCGAGCAGCGCGCCGCGCTGGTCGATCGCGTGTCGCGCGCCATGGGACTCCTGCGCACCGCGCGCTCGATGCAGACCGAGGTGGCGCTGGCGCACATGTCGACGCTGCGCCTGGGCGTGGCGCTGGGGCTGGTCGACAAGCCCGACGCGGCGCTGCTCAACGAGCTCTCGCTGCAGGTCCACAAGGGCCACCTGCAGGTGCTGCTGCAGGGCGAAGGGGAGCTGCTCGACCCCAGCGAGCGCGACCGCGCGCGCGCGCAGCACCTGCGGCGGCGACTGGCCCAGCGCTGAGCGCCCGCGGGGCGCGCCCGGAACTTACTTCCGGCGCGGGCGGCGCCGCGCGCTTAAAGAAGCGCGGCTCCGGCGGTCGATCCCCACAAGGATGATCCCCATCCTGTGCCTCGCCCTCGTCGCGCAAGGACCGCGCATCGAGGGCGCCCGCGGCCGCGTGCTGCTCTTCGACGCCGAGTCCGGTGCGCGCCGCGTGGCGTCGCCCAGGAGCGACGCGCCCGTGGACGGCGTGCTGGAGGCCGGCGCCGCCTCGAGCGTGCGCGTGGCGCTCGCGGGTCGCATGGAGCTGGAGCTCGAAGGGCCTTCGTCCTTCGAGTGGCGCGGCGCGCGCCAGCAACTGCTGCGCGTCGCCAGGGCGCGCTGGGACTGGCGCGCGGCGGGCAGCGAGCTCGGACTCGCCGCCGGCCATTCGCTGCGCGGCGGGCCCGGCGCCTACGAGCTCGAGGCGGAGTCCGACGGATACCTGCTCAGGAACCTCGCCGGAGCGCCCATCGAGGTGCTGGATGGGCGCGCGAGCGTGTTGGTCGTGCCGGCGGGGGGAAGCGGCCGCTTCCGCCTCCCGCGCGCGCAGCTCGCGCCTGCGCTGGCCTGGGACGTGCACGATTGGCCGTGGCAGGCCGCCCGTGGCGAGCCGGTGGCCGAGGCGCGCCAGTGGTGGCCCGCTTCGTTCGCCTGCGCCGACGTC
>JBEBCR010000114.1:0-4151 GCA_041157565.1 Planctomycetota bacterium
CCTCGGGCAGGCGCTTGCCGAAGACCAGCAAGGCGGCGATGCCGACGATGACGAGCTCGGAGCCGCCAAGGCTCTCGAACAGGGCGAGGACCATGTGGGGAATCTACCACGCTGGACCTCCCGGGCGGCGCTGGCTCGCGTCAAGGCTCCGCCAAGCCTGCACAAGCCGGAAGAAAAGGCCCGATCCCCCGAAGCGGATCTAGTGGTAGAGGCCCAGCCAGCTGTCCAGCAGGCCCAGGCCTTGGCGCCGCCAAGAGAGGCGTGGCAGCAGGTTGAGGCTGAAGGAGGCGCCTTCGCCCGCGCGGTAGGACACCTCGATCTCCGTGACGAAGTCGTGGTCGAGGCGGCGCAACAGCATCTGGTTGCCCAGGCTGGCGTCGTCGAGGAGCGAGAGGCTCTGCTGGAGCTGCACCTCCCACTTGGTGGTCCAGCGCCAGCGCATCGCGGCGGACACCGCCTCGAAGAGCTGTTCCTCGTCGCTGTCGCGCGCCTGGGCGTAGCCGAGCTCGAAGCCCAGCGAGGGAGAAGGTTCGAATCCCAACGACGTGCGCGAGTAGGGCGACAGCGCGTCGTCGAGCTCGTACTGCCCATCGTGCTGCAAGCCGATCGGCACGTCGCCCAACCATGTCAAGTACTCGGCCAGCACCCTCAGCGGCAACGTCTCGGTCTCGCCGGGCACGATGCGGCGCTCGAGGCGCGCATCGGCGTCGAATCGCTGCTTGGACAAGGGCGAATTCCAACGGGTGCGCAGTCCGGCCTCCAGCACCTCGCCCTCGATGCGCCTCTCGGCCACGTCGAAGTACACGGGCTGGTCCTCGCTCTCGTGGTCCAGCAGGCTGGATCGCGCGCCCAGGCTGGGCGTGAGCGTCTGGACGGCGCCGCCCGTCGAGCGCTTCCAGAAGGTGGTGGACAGCTCGACGCCGGCGATCAGCGCGGCGCGGGAGGCGGATTGCCCCGGGTCCTCGCCCCGATCCCAGATCCTCGCGCTGCCTTGCAAGTAGGGAGTCGCGCGGATGCCGGCTTGGCCCGTGGCCATCGACAACTCGATGCGCTGGTCGACTGTGGCGCGCAGGACCTCGCGTTCGCCCAGACCGTCCGCGTAGGCGGCGTAGTACGCGGGATCGCCCTCGTAGCGACGCAGGTTCGCCGCCGTGGCCGTGCCGGTCCAGTACGCGTCGCCTCCCAGCAGACCGCCGATGCGCTTGCGCGGGAGATAGAGCAGGGCGGAGGGCAGCTCCTGCGTGTCGGTGCGGTCGTCGACGATGGCCTTGGCGGTCGTCGAGGCGTACCAGTCCTCGCGCGCCTTGCGCCAGTGCAAGTAGACGTCCTTCTGCTCGTAGGCGATGTAGTCGTTCTCGAAGAACTCGGACTGCACGCCGGGGTCGGACTGCACGGATCCGACGATGTCGATCCACTCCCCAGGCCCGAGGTCGTAGCGTCCACGCGCCCTCACCCACGTGCGCAGCAGGTTGCGCTCGTCGCGTTCGACGCGCACGAAGCCCTTGTCGTCGCCCTCGTCGGGGATGGCGTCGATCGAGGTCTTCAGGCGGAAGCGCTTGGCGATCTGGAGATCGAGCTCCGCGCCCAGCAGCACGCCGCGCGATCCGAGCAAGCCGACGTCGTAGTTCCAGCCACCGCGGATGTCGGTCGAGGGCAGGCCGATCGCGCCCGCGAAGATCCTGCCGAAGCCCAAGCCCAACGAGCCGAGGTCCGCGTTGATCGAGGCGCGGATCTGCGTGCCGAGGCGCGCGCTGTTTCCCAGCACCAGCCGATCGACCAGGGGATTGCCGCGTTCGTCGGTCTCGAACACGATCGAAGGCAGCGGCAGCTTGAACCCGTTCTGGAAGCGGATCGCGTTGTCGCGTGCGGCCACGGAGTAGGCGACGCGCGCGTCCTTCGACTCCTGGCGCGGGACGAAGCGCAGGTCGCCGGTCTCGATGACGTAGTGCGGCTGGTCGTACTCGCAGGAGCTGAGCACGGCGCTGGCGGCGCGCAGCTCGGCTCCGGCGGGCGTGTTCGAGATGCGCAGCCAATCGGATTTGACGCGCAACCGTTCGGGCCTGTCGCGCAGGCTCAACTCGATCGACAGGTCGCCCTGCTGGATCCAACCGTGCTGCTCGACAAGGTCGAGGTAGACGGCTGCAGCGCGAGCCTGGCGTTCGCCGGAATCGTAGTACTCGATGTTGCCTTCGATGTACGCCTCGGAGAGCGCGTCGGAGAGCGGCACGACTCCGAACTGGGCGCCCATCAACTTGTCCGCCGGTCGCGCCGCGCCCGCGACTTGGCTGGGCGGCGAGCCCTCGGCCAGCGCGGGAAGGTCGCGACTGCGCAGATCCGGCTCGCCGAGGCCGCTCTTGATCACGCGCAGCCCACCACGCCTCCAACGCTCCCGGTCGAGCCAGAAGAGCATCCAGTCGGCCCGCATCTGGCGTTGGCCGGCGCGCAACCGCGGGTTGCGCAGCGCGAGGATGGTCGAGTCCTGCTGGTAGAAGGGCTGGAGCGAGTCGTAGCGCAACGCCCACGACACGCCCGTGGCCCCCGTCTTCGAGCGCAGTTCGCCGGCGTCGGTGGACAACAGCAGGTTGACGAGGTCGTACTGGATCCACTCGGATTCCCACTCGGACTCCTCCAGCCGCATCAGGGCCGGACGTCCCTCGAAGCGCAGGCGTCCCGGCACTCCGTCCAACCGCTCGCCGGTGGCCGAAAGCGAGTCGCCGAACTCGGCGCGGAAGCCTCCTTGCGCGACGAGCGACTGGATGTCCTCAGTCTCCAGTCGACGCGCCTCGCGGAAGTCGCCACGCAGGCGGATGGAGCCCGCCTGCACGCGCCACTCGCGCCCCTCCACGTCCCAGCCCTCGAGCCGGGTGCTGCCCGCCTCCCACTCTGGCTGGCCGGGCGCGCCCGTCGACGCCGCGCCCTCGAGCAGGATGCTGGTGGAGTCGACCTTGAGTCGCCGCGCCTCCAGTCGACGCAGCACGGTCGCGCCCGGACGTCGTGGGGCGCCATCGCGCAGCAGCAGCAAGGGCGCGGCGAGTTCGAGGCTCGGCGGGGCGCTGCTGCGCTCAAGCCACGTCGCCGTCGCATCGTAGTCGAGGGAGGTGGCCGCCAGGCGACCGGAGACCGACAGGCGCTCGCCCGGCGCGGCGTCGAGTCGCATGCGCCCGTCCTTGTGCATCCAGAACCGGTCGCCTTCGCCGGTGAAGGCCGCTTCGCCCAACCAGGAGACGC
This sequence comes from Planctomycetota bacterium, assembly GCA_041157565.1. Classification (GTDB taxonomy): domain Bacteria; phylum Planctomycetota; class UBA1135; order UBA1135; genus SXXH01. Next base: position 3,229 of record JBEBCR010000114.1, read on the forward strand.
GCACCCTGGTCCGCGCAAGCACCTCGACGCCGCTGGCGACTTCGCGCTCGACGATCTCGCGGACGCCGTCGGGCCTCGCCACCTCCTCGCGCACGATGGACAGTTCGCCATCCGCGCGCAGGTACTCGCCATCGAGCACGACCTTGTCGCCTTCCTGCGCGAGCACCGCATGGACGCTGGACTCGGCGACGACCACGATGGGACGCGCCTGCGCCTCGGAACCCAGCTCGACGACGAACGAGCCGCTGGACAGGTCGAGCTCGACGCCCTCCGTCTCGACGCGGGCGACGACCGCTCCCTTGGCCTCGAGCCGGCGGGGATCGGCGACGATGGACAGGGCCTGCGCCGTCGCCCGCCAACCACCGCGCGCACCTTCCGAGGCGTTCGACCAGCGGGCCGGCGCATCGGTGGTGCCCAGCAGCTCGATCCTGTCGGGCCCGAGCACGCGCGCCTCCTGCGCGAAGCCGGAGCCGCGCGGCGAAGCGATGCGCACGTCACCCGAGGCGCGGAAGGCGCCGGCCGCCGCGTCGAAGTCCTCGACGAGCCGCGCATCCGCCACGAACTCGCCGGCGGCGCCATGCTCGACGCGCACGTCGCGCGCCTGGTCCACGACGAGGCGCTCGCCTTCCAGTCGGCCGCGCACCCCGCTCGCCGCGGTGGCCCGGAACGGCGCTCCGGAACTGGTTCTGGCCGCCAAACGCGTGGCTCCGATGCTCTTGTAGGCGAACGTGCGTCCTCCCGCGGAGTCGGCGCGATAGTCGAGCTCGATGCGCTCGCCGCCGAGTTCATCCGTCCCGCGGGAAAGGCGCACGTCGCCTTGGGCCTCGAGCCGGCCGCTGGCGCCATCGAGGGTGGCGTTGGCCGACAGGCTCTGGCTGGCCTTCAGGACGATACCCGCTTGGCGCAATTCGATGCTCGCGGGA
>JBEBCR010000115.1:0-2939 GCA_041157565.1 Planctomycetota bacterium
CCTCGGGCAGGCGCTTGCCGAAGACCAGCAAGGCGGCGATGCCGACGATGACGAGCTCGGAGCCGCCAAGGCTCTCGAACAGGGCGAGGACCATGTGGGGAATCTACCACGCTGGACCTCCAGGGCGTCGCCGGCTCGCGTCAAGGCCGCGCCAAGTCCACGCAAGCCGGAAGAAAAGGCCCGTCCCCGGGGAAGGCGGCTAGTGGTAGAGGCCCAGCCAGTTGTCGAGGAGGCCCAGTCCTTGGCGGCGCCAGGACAACTTGGGCACGAGGTTCAAGCTGAACGAGGCGCCCTCCCCGGCGCGGTAGGAGACCTCGATCTCCGTGACGAAGTCGTGGTCGAGGCGGCGGAGCAGGAACTGGTTGCCGAGGCTGGCGTCCTCGAGCAGCGACAGGCTCTGCTGGAACTGCAGCTCCCACTTGGTCGTCCAGCGCCAGCGCAACCCGGCTCCGATGGCCTCGAACAGCGGTTGGCCGTCCTCGTCGCGTCCGTGCGCGTGGCTGAATTCGAGGCCCAGCGATTGCGTCGGCTCGAAGCCCAGCGCGGTGCGCGCGTAGGGCGACGGGTCGCCGTCGAGTTCGTAGCGGCCGTCGTGGCGCAGGCCCACCGGCACGTCGCCGAGCCACGTGAGGTACTCGCCCAGCACCTTGACGGGGAGGGTGTCGGACTCGTCGGGCAGCACGCGGCGCTGCACGCGCACGTCCGCGTCGAAGCGCTCGCGCGAGACCGGCGACGACCAGCGCGTGCGCAGGCCCGCCTCGACCAGCTCGCCGTCGAGCGGCGCCTCGGTCGGATCGAAGTACACGGGTTCGGCTTCGCTCTCGTGCGAGGCGAGCGCGGAGCTCGCGCCCAGCGAGGGCGTGATGGTCTGCACCGCGCCGCCGGGCGACCGCCGCCAGTAGGTGCTCGACAACTCGACCCCGCCGATCAGCGCCGCGCGCGAGGCGGATTCCTCCGGATCCACGGCCTGGTCCCAGACGCGCGCGCTGCCCTGCAGGTAGGGCGTGGCGCGAAGCCCCGCGACGCCGAGCTGCAGCGGCAACTCGATGCGCTGGTCCACGGCGGCGCGCACGACTTCGCGCTCGCCCAGTCCGTCGGGGTACGGCGTGGTGTACGGGTAGTAGGCCGGGTCGCCCTCGAGCCTGCGCAAGCTGGCGGCGGACGCGCTGCCGACCCAGTACGCGTCGGCGCCCGCGAGCTCGCCGACGCGCTTGCGCGGCAGGTACAGGAACGTGGAGGGCAGCTCCTCGGTGTCGGTGCGGTCCTCGACGACGAACTTGGCGATGGCGGACGCGTACCAGCTCTCGCGCGCCTTGCGCCAGTGCAAGTACACGTCCTTCTGCTCGTACGCGACGTAGTCGCCTTCGAAGAACTCCGACTGCACGCCCGGGTCGGACTGCAGCGAACCGACCACGTCGATCCACTCCTGCGGGCCGAGGTCGTAGCGGCCGCGGGCGACGATCCAGGTGCGCAGCGTGTCGCGGTCGTCCGGATCCACGCGCACGAAGCCCTTGTCGCGACCCTCGTCGGGAATGGCGTCGATCGAGGCCTTCAGCCGGAAGCGCTTGGCGATCTGCAGGTCCAGCTCGGCGCCCAGCAGCACGCCGCGCGACCCGAGCAGGCCCACGTCGTAGTTCCATCCGCCGCGGATGTCGGTCGAGGGCAGGCCGATCAGCCCGGCGAAGATCTTGCCGAAGCCCAGTCCCAGCGATCCAAGGTCGGCGTTGATGGAGGCGCGGATCTGCGTGCCGAGGCGCGCGCTGTTGCCCAGCACCAGGCGGTCGACGAGCGGGTTGCCGCGCTCGTCGGTCTCGAACACGATCGAGGGCAAGGGCAGCTTGAAGCCGTTCTGGAAGCGGATCGCGTTGTCGCGCGCGGCCACCGAGTACGCGACGCGCTCGTCCTTCGTCTCCTGGCGCGGCACGAAGCGCAGGTCGCCCGTCTCGATGACGTAGTGCGGGTCGTCGTACTCGCACGAGCTCAGGATCGCGCTGGCGGCGCGCAGCTCCGCGCCCGCCGGCGTGTTGGAGATGCGCAGCCAGTCGGACTTGACGCGCAGGCGCTCGGGGCGCTCGCGCAGGTTCAGTTCGATCGACAGGTCGCCTTGCTGGATCCAGCCGTGCTGCTCCACGAGGTCGAGGTACACCGCCGCCGCGCGCGCCTGGCGCTCGCCGGAGTCGTAGTACTCGATGTTGCCCTCGATGTAGGCCTCCGACAGCGCGTCGCCCAGCGGCAGTCCGGCCAACTGCTCGCGCAGCAGCTCGTCGGCGGGCAGGCGCCGGCCCTTCTTCCGGGCCTCGCCGCGCGCCTCCTGCGCGTCGACGCCGGACGAAAGCTCGCGGCTGCGCAGGTCGGGCGCGCCCATGCCGCTCTTGATGGCGCGCAGGCCGCCGCGGCGCCAGCGCTCGCGGTCGAGCCAGAACAGCACCCAGTCCGCGCGCAGCTGGCGCTGGCCCGCGCGCAGGCGCGGGTTGCGCAGCGCGAGGATCGTCGAGTCCTGCTGGTCGAAGGGCTGCAGCGAGTCGTAGCGCAGGGCCCACGACATGCCGGTCGCGCCGGTCTTCGAACGCAGCTCGCCCGCGTCGGTGGAGAGCAGCAGGTTGACCAGGTCGTACTGGATCCACTCCGACTCCCACTCGGAGTCCTCGAGGCGCATCAGCGCCGGGCGGCCTTCGAAGCGCAGGCGTCCCGGCACGCCGTCGAGTCGTTCGCCGACGGCGGAGAGCGACGCGCCGAACTCGGCGCGGAAGCCGCCCTGGGCCACGAGCGACTGGATGTCCTCGGCCTCGAGCCGGCGCGCGTCGCGGAAGTCGCCGCGCAGGCGGATCGATCCCGCCTGCACGCGCCACTCGCGTCCGTCGGGATCCCAACCCTCGAGGCGCGTGCTGCCCGCCTCCCACTCGGGCTGCCCGGGCGCGCCCGCGGCCGCCGAACCTTCG
>JBEBCR010000116.1:0-6486 GCA_041157565.1 Planctomycetota bacterium
TCGAGCACGGCCTTCTCCGTGGCCTTCTGGGCGTTGTTCAGCATCTGCGCGATCGTCCTGATGCGCACGGTGGGGTCGGGCGGCGCCGGCTGGCGCGCCGCGGCGTCGACGCGCGCCACGAGCTCGTCGGCGATGCTCGACAGGGCGGCGAAGCCCGGCGGGACGATGCGCGAGATGCGACCGACGACGTCGAGCGCCTTCTCGCCCTCGAAGCCCGACAGGACCTCGGCCGAGACCTTGGGGTCGAGGTGCGCCAGCACCAGGGCGGCGACGGCGGGGGACTCCTGGCCGAGCACCGCGGCGACGTGCACCACGGGCTTCTGCTCGAGGACGTGGAACGGACGTTCGTGGCGGCGGCGCTCGTGGATGGCGCCCAGCACATGGCGCGCGCGGTCCTTGCCGAGGCCGGCTTCGAGGAACGGAGCGAGCTCCTCCTCCTTCTTGGCGCGCGGCTTGGCGGGGGCGTGCAGGTCCTTGGCGAGGTCGCGCCAGACTTCGTCGAGCACCTCGCGTGCGAACGAGCCCTCGTCGACGCTCGTCAGCGCCTCGGCGACGTCGGCGACGACGGCGGGATCGAGCTTCTGCAGGATCGAGGCCGCGGCGTCCTTGTCGAGCGTCAGGAGGAAGGCGGCGACGCGGCGCGCGCCGCTCGGCCTGGTCGTGTCGGTCATCGTGCACCTGCCTTGGCGGCGGCCTTGTCCTCCGCGGCCCAGCGCGACAACACCGCGCCGACCCGCTCGGGTTCGTTCTTGATCAGCTCCTCGACCGAGCCGCGCGCGAGCAGCTCGAGCATCTCCTCGTCCTCCTTGGCGGTGGACGCCATGGCGTCGACGCCCGGCTTCCTGGCCGCGACGCCCTTGAGCGCGCGGAACATGACGAAGAGGAAGACGAGCGCGGCCACGATCTCGACCGAGCGCTCGACGAGCATCTCGACCATCGGGTTCGGCTCCTCGAGGGGCGCCATCGGCGCGGGCGGCAGGGGCTTGCCCTGCTCGTCGCGCTGCACGCCGGCGAACGGCGAGACGAAGCTCGAGAAGGCGTCGCCGCGCTTCTCGTCGAAGCCGGTCGCGCCCTTGACGGCGGCCTCGAGGCCGGCGGCGCGGTCCTTCTGGCTCTCGTCGAGGAACATGGAGACCGACATGCGCTCGAGGCGCGGCGCGCTCGCGCGGCGCAGCGAGGTCTCGCGGCCCACGACGGTGCTCTTCTGCGACTCGCTGGTCTCGGCCACGGCGGCCTGGGGGGCCGGCTGGGCAGGGTCGGCGGACGCCGTGGAGGACTCCTGCGGCGTGCTGGTCTTGGTGCTCGTCTCGCTGACGACCACCTTGTTCTTCGGGTCGATCGTCTCCTTGACGCTCTCGACCTCCTCCTGGGTCCACTGCGAGACGACGACGACGCGCGCGAGGCCAGGTCCGAAGACCGACTCGAGCACCTCGTTGGCCTTCGCCTCGAGGTCGTGGTCGTGGCGCTGCTGGTGGTCGAGCAGGTCGCCGGCGGCGGTGGTGGAGTCGTCCTCCTTGACGGCGTTCCACAAGGCGCGGCCGGACTGGTCGCTGACCATCACGCACTCGCTGGGGACGTTGAAGCGGTGGCGCACGAGCTTGGCCACCGTGGCGGCCTGCGAGCGCGACAAGTCGGCGTGGCCGCGCAGCGTCAGCGTGACGGCGACGGTCATGGGCTGGCCGCGGCGCAGCGGCGAGCGGTCGGGCGTGCTGGTGCTGACCCGGGCGCGCTCGACGAAGTCGAGGGCCTCGAGCTGGCTCTCCATCTCCTGCCACTCGCGCTTGAGCGAGCTCTGCGCGCGCTCCGACGCCGACAGGAACACGCTGGTCGCGCCCGACTGGTCGGTGCGGATGCCCGTGGCGGGCGCGTCGAGCGCCCCGGCCAGCGCGATGGCGTTCTGGGCCTGGTAGAACTGCTCCTCGTCGACGTGGACCGAGAAGGGGCCCGGCGGCGGGGTCGCCTGGAAGCGCACGCCGGCTCCGGCGAGCGCCGACTGGATCGAGGCCGACGAGCGCGCGTCCAGGTTGCCGGCGAGCAGCACGAAGTTGGGCTTGTCGGCCCAGGTGGTCGCCACGGCCACGACGCCGGCGAGGGCCAGCAGGCCGGCGCCCAGGGCGAGCTTGGCGGCGAGGCTGGCGGACTTGAGCTGCCGCAGCAGGTCTTCGAAGGGGTTCTTCATGGCCTGGCGGAGGGGTTCAGACGCTCATCCGCATGACTTCGCGGTAGGCATCGACAAATTTGTTCCGGACCTCGAGGGCAAAACGCAGGCCGAGCTCGGCTTCCTTCAACTTGGAAGCCGCCTCGTGGAAGTCGGAGACCTGGCCGGACAGGACCTGGTCCACCAGCTGGTCGCCGGACTTGACGGTCTGGTCCACCGACCGGATGGCCTCGCCCAGGGACGGCGCGAAGGCCCCCTGGGCCTCGCCCGGCCCGGAGGCGGGCTTGGCGGCCCCGTCCGCGCGGCCGAGCGCCTCGGAGTGGCGCTTGAGCGCCGCTTCGATGGCGGCCCGCGCGAGGCCCGAACGATCACCGATCCCGTCGACCATGGTTCTTCAGCTCCTGGCGATCCCGCGAAGGATCACTGCGCCATCCGCAAGGCCCGCTCGGCCATGCGCACGAAGTTGTCCTGCGCGTTCATGTTGGCCTCGTAGGCCCGCGTGGACGCGATGAGGTCCGCCATCTCCTGCGTCGGATTGACGTTGGGCATGCGCACCATGCCCGCGGAGTCCGCGTCGGGGTGGTCGGGCTTGTGGAGCAGCTCGAAGGGCGTCTTCATGTCCTGCGAGACGCGCGCGACCGGCATCGAGGAGGCTCCGCCCCGCGCGTGCTTGTCCACGATGGCGGCGAAGGTCACCACCTCGCGGCGGTACGGACCTCCGTCCTCCGTGCGGGTCACCTGCGCGTTGGCGATGTTCCTCGCGATGACGTCCATGCGCACGCGCTCGGCGGCCATGCCGGCCGAGGAGGTGCGCATCGACGAGAAGAGCTTCTGCAGCGGGTTCATGGATCAGCGTCCTTCCTGGATGGCGATCTGCACCAGCGAATGGCGGCCGTCGAGCATCTGCGCGTAGAGCTGGTAGGCCAGCAGGTTCTCGCGCATCGCCGCGACCTCCGACTCGAGGTGCACGTTGTTGCCGTCGGGGCCGGCCGGCGTGGCGCGGTCCTCGACCACCTGCGGGCGCACGGCGTCCAATCCCTCGCCGCCGCGCGCCAGCCGCGCGGAGACGAGCTCCTCGAACCGCACGTCGCGCCGGACGTAGCCCGGCACCGACTGGTTGGCGATGTTCTCGGAGAGGACCTTGGCTCGCTGCGTCGCGGCCGACATGAGCCGCAGCAGGAGCTGGTCGCGATCGGGTCCGATGGCGTCCATGGGTTCCTCAGGCCACGTGGCCGGTGGCGCGCCACAGCTTCATCTTGTTGGACAAGGTGCGGGCCGTGACGCCCAGGCGGCGGGCCGCCTCGGTCTTGTTGCCGCGCACGCAGTCGAGCGTGGCGAGGATCGCGACGCGCTCGATCTCCTCGAGCGAGCGGTTGGCGAGCTGCGGACCCATGGCCTCCGTCGGCGTGCTGGCGGTGACCTCGGCGCCGCCGCCCGGGCCGAAGGCCAGGTCGTCGACGTCGATCACGGACTGGCGCAGCATCACGACCGCGCGCTGGATCGTGTTCTCCAGCTCGCGCACGTTGCCCGGCCACTTCCAGCCCTGCAGGCGCTCGAGGGCCTCCTTGGTGAAGCGCGGCGTCTCGAGGCCGTTCTGGCGGGCGTAGTGCTCGGCGAACTGCTGGGCCAGCGGCACGACGTCCTCCGAACGCTCGCGCAGCGGCGCGATGTGGATCGGCAGGACGTGCAGGCGGTAGTACAGGTCCTCGCGGAAGCGGCCGGCGCGCACCTCCTCGGCCAGGTCGCGGTTGGTCGTGGCGACGACGCGCACGTCGACCTTCATGGTCGTGGTGCCGCCGACGCGCTCGAACTCCTCCTCCTCGAGGACGCGCAGGAGCTTGGCCTGCAGTGCCGGCGAGATCTCGCCGATCTCGTCGAGCAGCAGCGTGCCGCCGTCGGCCAGCTCGAAGCGGCCGGCCTTGGTCTTGTGGGCGCCGGTGAACGCGCCGCGCTCGTGGCCGAACAGCTCCGACTCGAGCAGCTGCTCGGACAACGCGGCGCAATTGACGCGGATGAACGGGCCGTTGGCGCGCGGGCTGTTGGAGTGGATGTAGTGGGCGACGCGCTCCTTGCCGGTGCCCGACTCGCCGGTGACCAGCACGGTGCCCTTGCTGCGGCTGACGCGCGCGGCGGTGCGCAGCGTGTCGACCATCGAGGGGCTCTTGGCGATCACGGCCGACGCGCCGTCGCCCATCGCCTCCTGGCGCAGGTACTGGTTCTCGCGCATCAGGCGCGTGGTGCGCTCGATGCGGTCGATGACGACCTCCAGCGCGTCGGGCGTGCAGGGCTTGAGCAGGAAGTCCGAGGCGCCGTTCTTCATGGCGGCCACGGCGGACTCGATCGTGCCCTGGGCCGTGATCATCACCGACGGCAGGTCGGGGTTGGACTCCTTGAGGCGCTTGACGAGCTCGGTCCCGTCCATGCCCGGCATGCGCAGGTCGGTCAGGACCAGGTCCGGCGAGCTCTGCTGGGCGCGCTCCAGCGCCTCGGCCGCGTTCCGCGCCTCGATCGGCTGGTAGCCCAGCGCGCTCACGGCCTCCATCAAAAACTCGCGGCTCAGGGAGTCGTCGTCGACGACGAGGATCTTCTGGATGGACATCGGTCGTTCTCTTTCAGGCGATGTGGAGCGGGATGTGGATCGAGACTTCGGCGCCTCCCGCGGACGCCTTGGTCGGGGACACTTCGAAGCGACCGCCATGCAAGTCGGCGATCGCGTGGACCAGGGCCAGGCCGAGGCCGGTGCCTTCGGCGCGCGTGGTGAAGAACGGCTCGGCGACGCGCCGCGCGAGCTCGCGCGGGATGCCCGGGCCGCCGTCGGCGACGCGCAGCGCCAGCTCGGAGCCTTCGGCGCGGCACTCGACGCGCACCCAGCCGCCCGAGGGTTGCGCCTGCAGCGCGTTCGCCACGAGGTTGCGCAGCGCCTGGCGCAGCTTGATGCGGTCGCAGCGGAAGGCGGGCGCCTCGATGGAGCACTCGACCTTCCAGTCCGACGAGCGTTCGGCCGGGACGACGCGCATGGCGCTGGCCACGGCGTCCTCGACCAGCGCGCGCGGCTCGACGAGCTCGAGCGAGAGGCGCTCGCGCGCGGCGAGGCTCATCATGCTGGAGATGATCTGGTCGGCCTCCGCGGCGCCGTCGCAGATGCGCGCGGCGTAGCGCGCGGCCTTGCCGTCCGCGGGCAGCTCGCGCTTCAAGAGCTCGGCGAAGCCGCGCACGGCGTTGAGCGGGTTGCGGATCTCGTGGGCGATGCCGCCGGCCATGTTGCCCAGCGCCGCCATCTTCGACTGGGCGCGCACGCGCTCCTCGAGGCCCTCGACCGCCGTGCGGTCGTCGACGATCTCGACCGAGCCGCGCTGCGCCCCGTGCGCGTCGCGGATCTCGGACCAGCGCGAGGCCAGCACGCGGCGGCGCCCCTCGACCTCGACCTCGCGGCACTCGCCCGAGGCCTGGCGGCCCGACAGGTGCGCGTGGCCGCCGGCGGCGACGAGCGCGGCCTCGCTGGCGCCGAGGATGGCGCAGGCCGACTGGTTGGCGCGCACGATGCGTCCGGACTCGTCGCGCACGACGACTCCGCTGGGCAGGGCGGCGAGGATGGCGTCGAGCTCGGCGACCTTGCGGGCGAGCTCCTCGTTGGCCACGACCAGCTCGTGCTCGACGCGCTCGGCGCGGCGGGCGAGCTTCTCGTAGCTCGACAGGAGCTCCTGCGAGATCGCCGACAGCGACCGCACGACCTCCCCGGCGTCGAACGACGCCGGCGCGACTTCGTCGACGCGCGTCACTGCTTCGAGCCCTCCACGACGCGCGGCTGCATGCGCACGCCGAAGTCGCGGCGCCAGCGCAGGAACTCGAGGTCCTCCTGGGCGCGCTGCTTGTAGTCGCCGGCCGCCGGATGGCGCGCGCACTGCTCGTACGCGGCCATGGCCTCGGCGACCTTGTCGAGGCGCTCGTAGGCGCGTCCACGCCAGTACGCCGCGCGCGGATCGTCCTGCACCTCGGCCAGCGCCGCGAGGCAGTCCTCGTGGCGTCCGGCGCGGAAGGCGTTCACGCCCTGGCGCAGCGGGTCGACGCGGAAGCCCAGCTCCAGCGCCGGCTGCGGCGCGGCCGCGGCCGAGGTGGCGCGCGGCGAGGCCCGCGGCGAGAGCTGGCGCAGCTGGGCCTCGGTCAAGCCGGTGGTCACGCTCGCGAAGGGCGAAGCGACGCCGGTCGCGGCGCCGTCGTGGATCGACTGCAGCCGCGACACGTCGTCGCGCAGCGCGGCGAGGCGCTCGTCGGCCTGCGAAGCCGGCAGGTCCGCCGGCTCGGTGGCGTGCTTGGCCTGCGCCAAGGCC
>JBEBCR010000117.1:0-3906 GCA_041157565.1 Planctomycetota bacterium
GTGGCGAGCGCGGTGGCGCGGGCGAGAGATCGAGCGTCGGCGAGGCGCGCCGACCAAGGCCCGCAGGCGAGCTCCGCCGCGACCGGGGAGGCGACTTCCGCGCCGAGGACCGATCCCGCGATCCGCAGTCCGGCGCGGTCGTACAACCCGCGCCGGCGCGAACGCAGCGCCAGCGCGCACCCATGGGCGCGCGCCAGATCCAGCGCGCGCGCCACGAGTCGGCCTCCGTGGCCGCGCCCGCGGCTTTCCGGGCGGACAGCCAACGCGCGCAACCACACCACCCGCCACTCGCGCCGCGCATCGACGAGCCGCAGCGCGCTCAAGGCGCAGGCACCGACGACCTCGCCTGCGTCGCGCTCGACGAGCACGCGGCGCGGGTCGCGCAACCAACGCTCCAGCAGCCCCGCGGGGACCGCGAAGGTCGAGGTCCACAGCCGTCGCAGGGCTTCGAGGTCCTTGGTGCTCGCCATGGTCTCCTGGCCGGGGTCCTTGATCGGGCGTCCATCCATGCGCGCGAGCCGCCGCGCCGCGCTTGGGCGGCGCGACGGCCCGCGACGAGCGTGTCCGCGCGCGGCGCATGGTCCGCGCGCGGAACGGGCGACGATCAGTAGCGGTAGTGGCCGGGCTTGTACGGACCGTCCTTGGGCACGCCGAGGTACTCCGACTGCTCGGTGGTCATCTCGGTCAGGCGCGCGCCCAGCTTCTTCAGGTGCAGGCGGGCGACCTTCTCGTCGAGGTGCTTGGGCAGCGTGTAGACGCCCTTGTCGTACTTCTTGCTGTTGTTGTAGAGCTCGATCTGCGCCATCACCTGGTTGGTGAAGGAGCTGCTCATGACGAAGCTCGGGTGGCCGGTGGCGCAGCCGAGGTTCAGCAGGCGCCCTTCGGCGAGGATGATCACCGAGTGGCCGTCGGCGAAGACGTACTCGTCGACCTGCGGCTTGATGACGACGCGCTTGACGCCCTTCTTCTTCGCCAGGCCGGCCATGTCGATCTCGTTGTCGAAGTGGCCGATGTTGCCGACGATGGCGTTGTGCTTCATGCGCGCCATGTGGTCGACGGTGATGATGTTCTTGTTGCCCGTGGCGGTGATGAAGAGGTCGGCGGTCTCGACCACGTCCTCGACGCGCACGACCTCGTAGCCCTCCATGCACGCCTGCAGCGCGCAGATCGGGTCGATCTCGGTGATGGCGACGCGGCAACCCTGGCCGCGCAGCGACTGGGCGCTGCCCTTGCCGACGTCTCCGTAGCCGCACACGACCGCCAGCTTGCCGGCGAGCATCACGTCCGTGGCGCGCATGATGCCGTCGACGAGCGAGTGGCGGCAGCCGTAGAGGTTGTCGAACTTGCTCTTCGTCACCGAGTCGTTGACGTTGATGGCCGGGAAGAGCAGCTGGCCCTTCTCCTGCATCTGGTACAGGCGGTGCACGCCGGTGGTCGTCTCCTCGGAGACGCCGCGGATCTGCTTGCCGATCTTCGTCCACTTGCCGGGGTTGGCGGCGAGCGACGCGCGCAGGGTCTCGAGGATGATGCACCACTCCTCGGAGTCGCCCTTGGCGGCCTTCGGCACCTTGCCGGCGGCCTCGCATTCGGTGCCCTTGTGCACGAGCAGCGTCGCGTCGCCGCCGTCGTCGAGCAGCATGTTCGGGCCGGCGCCGTCCGGCCAGGTCAGCGCCTGCTCGGTGCACCACCAGTACTCCTCGAGCGTCTCGCCCTTCCAGGCGAAGACGGGGACGCCCTTGGGATTCGTGGTCGTGCCCTGGCGGCCGACGGCCACGGCGGCCGCGGCCTCGTCCTGCGTGGAGAAGATGTTGCAGGAGGCCCAGCGCACTTCGGCGCCGAGGTCGACCAGCGTCTCGATCAGGACCGCGGTCTGGATCGTCATGTGGAGCGATCCGGTGACGCGCGCGCCCTTGAGCGGCTGCTGGCGCGCGTACTCCTCGCGCAGCGCCATCAGGCCGGGCATCTCGTGCTCGGCGAGCTCGATCTGCTTGCGCCCGAAGGCGGCGAGGTTGATGTCCTTGACCTTGAAGTCGAGGGCCTGGTTCTTCTTCGTCTTGGTGCTGGCTGCCATGGTCCTTGGTCTCGAAGCGTTGGTTGTCGCCGGGCCGAGCGGCCCGGCGGGTGCGATGGTGTTCAGTCGCGGGCCGGCTTGCGGCACCGCACGAGGTACAGGGGAAGCTCCGCCCGCGTGCCGTCGTCGCGACGCGGGCGGTAGGCGTCGTTGGGGGACTCGAGGGCGATGTCCTCGAATCCGGCGCGGCGCAGCGCCTCGACGAGGTCGCGCGGCTCGATGCCGAGTCGCAGGTCGCCCTGCGCCTCCTTCATCCACGCCTCCTTGTGCGGGGCGAGCTCGACGATCGAGAGCGCTCCGCCGGGGCGCAGCGCGCGGCGCATCTCGCCCAGCGCCGGATGCAGGTCCTCGAGGTGGTGCAGCACCATGGCGCACACGGCGGCGTCCAGCTCGCCGGACTCGAGCGGCAGCTGGTCGAGCTCGCCGCGACGGTACTCGACGACCACCCCGGGGCCGAGCGGCGGCATCTTCGAGGCGGCGACCTCGAGCATGCGCGCCGAGCGGTCGACGCACACGAGGCGCGACACGAGTCCGCACACGGAGCGCGAGACCCAGCCGGTGCCGCAGCCGAGGTCGGCGACCACCATGCCGCGCGGCAGCAGGGCGCCGAGCGCGCGCTCGCGCGCCACGCCGGTGGCGAAGTCCGTGCCGATCTTGTCCCAGCGTCCGGCGACGGCGTCGAAGAAGTCGCCGTCCTTGCCGCGCCGCTCGTCGAGCACGCGCTCGCGCCGCTCGAGGTCGGCCGCCGCCTCGGGCTGGCGCGCCACCTCGTCGCGCAGCGCCTCCCACAGGCGCAGGACGACCGGATCGTCGACGATGGCGAGCGACAACAGCGTGCTGCGGCCCTCGTGGCGCTCGCGCAGCACCTGCGCCTCGCGCAAGAGCCGCAGGTGGTTGGAGACGCGCGACTGGCTCGTCCCGAGGGACCGCGCCAGCTCGCCCACCGACAGTTCCCCGCGCTCGAGCAAAAGCAGGATGCGCAGTCGCATGGCGTCGGCGAGGACGCGCAGGCGCTCGGTCGGCGAAGCGGGGAGCACGGTCATTCGGCTCTGTATTCGTACACTAGTTCATGAAGGATTGATATGAATTCCTCGACGGGCCATGATCAGGCCCCTAGAAATACCGCAAGGCCATGCGGGACATGGCCTTGCGGCTGACACACCGACCGGGATGAAGGCCGGATCAGGCTTCCATCGGCATGGCCGAAACGGCCTGCAGGGTGACTTCCACCACGCCGCTTGGCAGTTGGATCGAGACCGTCTCGCCGGCCTTGTGGCCGAGCAGGCCCCACGCCAAGGGCGCGCGGTAGGAGATGGTCGACTCGTTGTCCTCGCCGTCCCACGGGCCGAGGATCGCCACCTCGTGCACGCCGCTGGCGTCGCGGTAGACGACCTTCGTGCCCGGCGAGGCGACGCCCTCGGGCAGGATGGCGTTCTCGATCAGCTCGGCGAGGCGCAGCTCGGCCTCGATCTCCTGCGCGCGGTTCGTGAGGTTGCGCTGCTCCTCGATGGCGGCTTCCCACTCCGCGTTCTCCGACAGGTCGCCCATGGCCGCGGCGCGGCCGATGGCGTCCTGGTTGGCGGGGATCTTCACCTCGCGCAGGTGCTTGAGCTCGCCGCTGCGCCGCTCGAGGCCGCTCTTGGTGGTCCAGATGCGACCGTCGGTCCAGAACCAGCCCTCGGCCTCCTTCTCGGCCGCGGTGGCGAGGCGGAAGGTCAGCTCGGAGACGACGTTGTCGAGGCGCTCGTCGACGCCGCGCCGCACGAGCGAGCGCGCCGAGCGCAGCGCGGTGTTGTCGGCCTGGTCGAGCAGGCGCTTCAACAGCGGCTCGTCGC
>JBEBCR010000118.1:0-2592 GCA_041157565.1 Planctomycetota bacterium
CGCGCCGCGCGACGCCGTCGACGAAGTGCGCGCTCGCGCGCAGCTCGTCGTGTCGCGCGACGCCGGTCGCGGCGCCGTGCGCGAGCTGTGCGAGCGCGTGCTCGCCGCGCGCGGGGCGGGCGCGCGATGAGGAAGCTCGTCGTCTTCCTGCTGGCCTTCGCCGCGGGCTTGGCCTTCCTCTTGTGGCGCCAATCGCGCGTCGAGCCGCCGCCTCCTCCGCCGGCGCCCACCGAGCCGGAGACGCGCCCCTTCACCGAGGTCGAGGTCAAGCAAGGCGAGGAGGGCGAGGGCCAGGCGGTGGGCGTGCTGCTCGACGGACCGCTCGACTTCGCCGAACGCGTGCAGATCGAGGGCGAAGGCCGGCGCGCCATGGTGTTGCGCAGCTCGGACGTCGACTCGCTCGAGGGCGGCCGCTACCTGCTGAAGGACCTCGCGGTCGACCTGTACGACCCGCAGGCCGGCCTCGTGCGCGCCAGCCTGCGGGCGCCGCGCGCCACCGTGGCGCTGGCGGTCGTCGACGGCGTGCCGGCCCTCGATCGGACCAATCCCGTCGAACTCGACCAGCCCATCGCCACCATCCTGCGCGGCTCGCCGATCACGCCGCTGCGCGTCGAATCCTCGCGCCTCGCGTGGCTGCCCGGGGAGGACCTCTACAGCACCGAGGAGGCCGTGGTCGCCACGGGCGCCGGACTGCGCGGCTCCGGCATCGGCTTCGAGGCTCGCGGCCAGGGCGCGACGATCGAGCTCAAGCGCGCGGTGTCGATCGCGTTCGAGCTCGAGGACGGCGGCGTCGCGACCTTGTCCTCCGGCGCCACGGCCGGCGTCGTGCTGCGGTCCATCGAGCGCGACGGCGCGCGACTGCTCGAGCTGGTCGCGTCCGGCGGCGCGCGGCTCGTGCTGGCCGGCTCGCGCGCCTTCGCCATCGAGGGCGAGACCATCGCCATCGTCGGGCGGCCCGGCGACGACGACCAGCCCTTCCAGCTGTCCTCGGCCGTCGCCGAGCGCGGCGTGGTGGCCGAGCATCGAGGCGACACCTTGCGCGCGGACCGCGCCGAGTTCGCCTTCCGCGCCGACAACAGCCTGGCGCGCGGCGAACTGGTGGGCAGCGTCGAGCTCGAGTCGCGCGGCGACAAGCTGCGCAGCGAGATCGCGGCCTTCGAGTTCTCCGAGTCGGGCCAGCTCGCGCGCGCCGAGTTCGCCGGCTCGCCGCGCGGCGAACTCGCGCTCGGCCGCGTCGGCGATCCCGCGCAGGCCGGCGCCGAGCGCGCCGTGCTCGATGGCCTGGGCCCGCTGGTCCTTTCGCGCGGCGCCGAGGATCGCATGACCATCGCCGGGCCGGCGAGCGTCGAGCTGCGCCAGGCGGGCATCGTGCTGAAGGCGCGCCAGAGCTTGTCGGCCAGCGCCGCGCTCGACGGCGCGAGCGGCCGCCTCGAGGCGCAGGGCGACGTGCGCCTGTCGCGCGGCGCCGACGAGCTCGCCGGCGAGCGCGTCGAACTCGACTACCGCGCCGACCCGTCCGGCGCGCGGAGCTTCGCCTACCAGAGCATCGGCGCCACGCGCCTCGCCGCGACGACGAAGTCGGGCCAGCCGTTCCGCGCCACGGCGGCGGGCGGCGTGCGCGGCCGCCTGGAAGGCGAGCGCCTCGTCGTCGACCAGGCGCGCGAGGTGCGCATCGAGCATGGCGCCGCGGGCGAGTTCGTCGCGGACGCGCGCCTCGTCGAGGACTTCGACGCCGCGGCCGGCGCCTTCCGCGCCTCGGGCGACGTGCGCATCTCCTCGCCGCGCGGCTCCGGCTTCGCGCAGGAGGCGCGCGTGCGCGGTCCGGAGGAGATCGAGCTCCTCGGCACGCCCGACGCGCCGGCGCGCTGGTCGAACGCGGAGAATGGAGCGCGCGGCGGATGGCGCGCCACGGCGCAGGCCTTGTCCATCGTCGCCAACCCGCGGCGCCTGGAGGCGAAGGGCGCGGTCGTCGCGCGCGTCGAGGCCGAAGGAGCGGAGCTCGACCTGTCGAGCGGCTCGTTCGTCGTCGAGCTCGGGGCCGAGGCTCCGACGCGCCCGGTGGTCGTCGTGGCCGAGTCCAGCGTCCACGCCGTGCTCGTGCAGGGCGACGACAAGGTCGTCCTCGACGGGGAGTACCTGCGCGCGGACGGCGAGCTCGCGCTGGCGCGCGAGGAAGTCGAGCGGCCCGACGGCGCGCGCGCCATCGTCGAGCGCGAGGTCGCCAGCGGCGTCGAAGTGCTGGCGCGCACGAAGGTGCGCGTCTCGTGGCTCGGCGAATCGGCGTTCTCCGGCGAAGGAGACCGCTTCTGGATGCACAAGGACGGGCGCATGCGCCTCGACGCCGCGCCAGGCGAGCGCCTGTCCGTCTCGGGGCGCCTCGCCACCACGTCGCTCGACTACGACGCGACGGCCACCTGGCTCGAGCGCAGCAGCGCTCCTCCGAGCCTCGAACTCGCGTCGCCGCTGCTCCTCCTGCGGGACGGCGCGCCGCGGCGCGCGAACGCCACGGTGCTGCGCCGCTTGCAGGCAGGCCGGCTCAAGGTCGACTCCACCAGCATCCTGCTCGAAGGTTCGGCGGCCGCGGGCGCGCCC
>JBEBCR010000119.1:0-5086 GCA_041157565.1 Planctomycetota bacterium
GCCATGCGCCTCGCCTCCGTCAGCGAGAAGCTGACGCAGACCGCCGGCAGCGTCGCCGCGGCCACCGAGGAGATGAGCGCGTCGATCCGCGAGATCGCCGGCAACTCGGCCCAGGCCTCGAAGGTCGCGCAGACGGCCGTCGACACGAGCAAGGGCGCCTCCGAGACGGTGCGCAAGCTCGGCGAGAGCTCCAAGGAGATCACGCAGGTGATCAAGCTCATCACGACCATCGCCGGCCAGACGAACCTGCTGGCGCTCAACGCGACGATCGAAGCCGCGCGCGCCGGCGAGTCGGGCAAGGGCTTCGCGGTGGTCGCCTCCGAGGTCAAGAACCTCGCGCGCCAGACCGCCCAGGCCACCGACGGCATCGGCCGCATGGTCGAGAACATCCAGGGCGGCACCAACGAGGTCATCAAGGACATCGGCAGCGTGCACACCGTGATCGACCAGATCAGCGAGCACGAGCACAGCATCGCCGCCGCCGTCGAGGAGCAGAGCGCCGTGATCGCCGAGATCAGCCGCAACGCCCAGGCTTCGTCGGCCGGCGCCGAGGAGACCCGCGCCTCCGCCGACGAGCTCTCGCGCCTGGCCCTCCAGCTCGAGGAGCTGGTCAAGGCCTTCGACGTCGAGCTCGCCTGACCACCCTCGGCGCCACGGCCCACCACCCGCCGCGCCGAGACCAGAGGTCCGCACCACGCCACCACGACCCGCGCCGCCCGGACCTGCCCAGTGCAGGGTCCGCGCGGCGCGGCCGTCTTTTGGGCGCGCCGTCAGCGCGCACGCAGCTGCCAGGTGCGGGTTCCGGGCAGCTGGTCGATGTCGCCGCGCTCCGAGAGCGCGGTCCTGACCGCGCTGAAGCGGGCTTCGTCCCAGCCCAGAGCGGCGCGCCACGCGCGCGTGCTTGCCGAGCCGCCCGCGTCCTGCAGAACTCGGGTGGCGTGCTCCAGGTCTGCAGCGCTCGCTTCCTCGCCGCTCTCGCGGTATTCCGCGTCGCCTTCCTCCACGTGCGTGCTGCGCGCCGGTTTCGCCTCGACCGCGGAGCGGGGACGCTGCAGGTGCACCACGTCGTCGCCGCGCAGGCGCGGCGCCTCTTCCACGTTGCAGGTGGCGAACACCACCTGCACGCCTTGCGAGGCCGCCCTGGCCAGCAGGAACCCGACTTGCCGGAAGCGCTCGGGGTCGATGTTGGCAGCGGCGTCGTCCAGCACGACGGGCAGGCACCGGTCGGGACTCTCGGCCGCCAGCACTTCGGCCAGGGCAAGACGCACCGCCAGACCCGTGAACTCGCGCGTGCCATGGCTCAGTTCGTCGAAGGCGTGGTTGCCCAGTCCCGCGCCGTGCCGATCGACTCCGCCGGTGGAGGTCTTGCCGCCTTCTTCGTCGAAACCGAGGCGCACGGGCGCGCCGTAGGCGACCGCCAGATAGTCGCTGCAGGCCTTGGCGAACGGCGCGAGGCGCACTTCCTTGGCCTGCCGGCGCACGTCGTCGCAAAGCTGCTGGAGAAGCAGGTCGGCCTCGGCGCGCGCCCGCGCCGCGGATGCGCGGGCCGTCAAGCGCGCTTGACGTGCGTGCAGTTCGTCCAGCCGTGCGCCGGGATCCTGGCCCACGTCGCCCAGCAGCTCGCGCTCCAAGGCGTCGATCTCGCCGGCGGCCTTGTCGCTCGTGCTGCGCTGCTTCTCCAGCGCCTTGACCTGCAGGCCGCGCATCTCGCGCAGCGAGGCGAGCCGCTCGGACTTGTCCTTCGCGTGCCGGTGCCTGTCGACCAGCTCCTCCTCCTTGCGGCGCCTGGCATCGAGGTTCGAGCGTCGCTGCTCGTCGTCGCCCAACTGGCGGGCTAGTTGCTGGACGGAGCCCTCCAGCTTGGCCTTCTCCTCGCCGGCCTGCGCGCGCGCCGCCTGCGAGCGCG
This sequence comes from Planctomycetota bacterium, assembly GCA_041157565.1. Taxonomy (GTDB): domain Bacteria; phylum Planctomycetota; class UBA1135; order UBA1135; genus SXXH01. The sequence goes on from JBEBCR010000119.1 coordinate 1,907, forward strand.
CCAGTTCCTGCTCCGAAACGCGGATCCGGTTCCGTAGCCCGGCCTGCTCTTCGACCAGCTCCTTCTGTCGTTCCTTCAGAGCGGCGAGCTCCATGTCCAGCACGTCGGTGTCGTCGCCCGGTCCGGCGCGCACGCCGGCCCGCTCGAGCTCGAGCAGCCGCTCCGCCAGGATGTGGAGGCGCGTCTCCAAGGTGCCGAGCTCCGTGCCCGGGTCTTCGAGCTTCTTCGCCTGTTTGCGCAGCTGCGCCAACTGCGTTTCCTGCGCGGCATGCTCGGCGTGCAGGCGCCGCGCCTGCGTCGCTTGCTCTACCCCGAGTTCGAGCTGCAGTTGCTTGCGTCGCTCTTCGATCTCCTTCCTCGTGCTGGCAAGCGTCGCCAGATCCTCGCCGCCGGGCAGGATGCGCACAGTGGTGCCGTCGGCGTGCCGCAACTCCGCGGGCCGGACGACCAGCTCCGGCGCGTCCGCGGCGAGCGGCTTGCCGTCGAGCGTCACCGATGCGCCGCCGGCGAGGAGCTGGACGCGCGCCGCCGCGCCTTCCAGCCGCGCCTGCGCGTCGCGCGCAGCCTCCTCCAGCTCCTCTAGAGCCTCGATCCGCTCCTCGTCTAGCTGCGGCATGCGCGCCAGCTTGTCCTCGGTTTCGCGCAGATCGTGCTTGTGCGCTTCCCAGGCTTGCTGCGATTCCAGCAGCCGGGCCAGCCTGGTCCGCGAGGTTGCTTCCTCGCGGCGCAACGCCGCGAGCTCGCGCCGGTTGCGCACGGCATCGAGGCGCGCATCGAGCCCGGCTTGCAAGCCTTGGATCTGCTCCAGCTGCGCAGCGGACTCGGCTTGCTGCTGGCGCAGCAAATCTTCCTCGTCCGCGTGCGTCCGCACCGCGGCGGTGGCGGCGAGCAGCTTCGCCGACTCGCTGTCCAGCTGCTCGGCCAGACCGGCGAAGGTCTCGGCCTCCTTGGCATGCGCGGCCAGTTCCCCGGCTGCGCGACCAAACTCCTCGTCGGCGCCGTCGAGCGCCTTCATGGCGGCCGCGAGCTCCTCCGTCTCGTGCTCGAGGCGCTGCAGTTCCTCGCCGGCGTGGCCATGTTGCGTGCGCACCTGCGCGAGACGTGATACCTGCTCTGCACGCCGCTCCTGCGCCGCCTTGAACGCCTCCAGCTCGGTGGCGCACTCGTGCAGCTGCGCCTCCAGACGTCCGGCTTCGCCGTCGACGCGCAGCTCCTTCCGGTTCTTCTTCCACTCTGCTTCGACCAAGGTCTCGAGCACCTGCACGAGCTTGTCGGTGCGGTTGGCCAACAGCAGGCGGTCGCTCACGTCCAGCCTGGAGTCCAGCGCCGCCTCCAGGTCCGCAGGATCGATCTGCGAGAGGGGATCCAGGTGCGAGCAGCCTTGCCTCACCCACAGGTGCTCCCAGCTGCGGTCGAGTTCCTTCTGGCTCGAACGTCCGCTGGCCACGGCGCGGCCGGTGAGTTCGGCGAGCTTCTCCTCGGCCTGCTCGCTCTCCCAGCGCTCCGACGACGCTTCGCGCACGAGCTGCGCCGTGCCGTTCTGGCCGGCGAAGGTCTTGACGAGGCGCCAGTCGCTGCCGGCCGCGTGGAAGCGCAGCTCGACTTGCGGTTGGCCGCCGTGGCGGCTGCGCATGGCCTTCTGCAGCTCGCCGCCGCTGCGGTGCGAGAGGAACAGGCAGCGGTGCAGCGCTTCGATGAGCGTGCTCTTGCCCGTCTCGTTCAAGCCGGCGACGACGGTCACGCCGGGGTGGAACTCGACGGCCAGCCGCTGGTGGATGCGGTAGTTGGAGACGATGGCGGCAAGCAGTCTCATCGGGCGGCCTCCTGCGCGGCGAGTTCGTGCAGGCGCGCGAGCGCCAGACGTTCGCGGAGCGAGGACTCGGGCGCCGCCTCGATGCGTTCCTTCAACCGCAGCGCGACCGTCCCGACGAGGCCGCCTTGGCGCTGCAGGGCTTCGAGCTCGTCGTCGGCGGGTTCCGCCGCGACGACTCCTTCCAACTGCAACGCGAGGCAGCGCGCGCGCCGCTCCTCCAACTCGGCGAGGAGCCGCGTGCGCAGCGCGATGCCGAGCCGCGAACCGTCCAGGTCCAGCTGGCATACGGCTCCCTGCACCCCTGCCGCGATCCACGCGTCGAGATCGGAGACGAGCTGCTCGACGCTTGCCGCGTCGCGCAGGTTGCGGATGGCGCGGATCCAGCGCAGGCCCCCTTCCAGTTGAACTTCCGTCACCAGCGGACCGCGGCCGCGCTCAAGCTCGACCACGAGGCAGCCCCCGCGGCGTTCGCCGTCCTGGTGGTGGCTCGGGAAGCCGTCGGGTTCGTGCGTGCCCGCGTACCACGCTTCGCAATGGATGCCCGGCACCGATTGCCTGCGGTGGAAGTCGCCCAGCGCAAGGTAGTCGAGCGCCGCCTTCTCCTGGCCGACGAGCTGCAGGGCGCGGCCCGAGCCGTCTTCGCTGAACTCGATCGACGCGGAATGCACTAGACCGAGGCGCGGCCGGCCGTCCCGCGCGCCGAGTCCGGCAAGGTCGGCGAGCGCCTGCTGGTGGAAGCGTTGCAGAACCGGCGCGGCGAGCACGTCGACGCCTTCGATGTCGATGCACTCGGCCTTGCCGGCCACCAGCACCAGGTTCGGCGCGAGCGCTTGCTGTTCCTTGCGGAAGCGCGGCCGCTCCCAGATGGACGCCGTGCCGGCGTGGTCGTGGTTGCCTGGGATGGCGACCACCGGGAGCCCCATGCGCCCGATCTTCTCCAGCGCCATGACCAGCACGCGATCGTCGACGTCGTTGGAGTGGAACAGGTCGCCGGCGACAAGGATCGCCGCGCAACCATGCTGGCGCGCGGCGGAGCCGATGCGATCTAGAGCTTCGAAACGCGCGCTCTTCAAGCGTGCGCGCGTGTCTTCGTCTTCGCTGAACGAGTGGAAGGTCTTGCCCAGGTGCCAGTCGGCAGTGTGGAGGAAGCGTGCCATGTGAGTATCAAGGATGAGGAGGATCTCGGATGCAGCTTCCTCCCATGTCCAATCCGCCCGTGCAAGGGGGACGGACATCGTGATGTCCGCCTTCCAGGCGCGCCTCCCTCCACGCATGCGCCCTCAGGCCGACAACTGCCGGTACAGCCACGCCCGCGCCGCGCGCCACTCGCGTTCGACGGTGCTCTCCGACACGCCGAGCGCGTGCGC
>JBEBCR010000120.1:0-3171 GCA_041157565.1 Planctomycetota bacterium
GGTCGACCGCCGCGCCGCCATCGCCGCCGCCCTCGAGGAGGCGCGCCGCGGCGACGTGGTGCTGATCGCCGGCAAGGGCCACGAGACGACGCAGACCATCGGATCCACAGTGCACGCGTTCGACGACCGCAAGGTCGCGACCGAAGTCCTCTCCATGGCGGTGCAGGCATGACCACGACGAGCACCTTGGGCGCCGGCTCGGCGCAGGACTCCACCTTCGGCTTCCCGGTCGCGGCCCTGGTCGCCGCCACGGGGGCGCGCCTGGTCTCCGGCGACCCTTCCGTGGTCGCGACGCGCGTGTGCACGGACACGCGCAAGATCCAGCGCGGCGACGTCTTCTTCGCGTTGTCGGGGCTGAACCACGACGGGAACCACTTCGCGATCGAGGCTTGCGCCAAGGGGGCGGCCGCGGTGGTGCTCGAGGAGCGCGCCTCGGCGCGCGAGGTGGCCGCGGCGCTGCCGCGCGGCTTCGTGGCGCTGGTCGCGGCGGACACGCGCCGCGCGCTCGGCGGGCTGGCCAACATGCACCGTCGCCGCCTGTCCTCGCGCGTGATCGGCGTGACCGGCAGCTGCGGCAAGACGACCGTCAAGAACATGCTCGTCGAGCTGCTCTCGTCGCGTTGGCGCACGCTGGGTTCGCCCAGCTCGTTCAACAACGACGTGGGGGTGCCGCAGACGATCTTCCTCGCCGACGCCTCGACCGAGGCCCTGGTGGTGGAGATGGGCACGAACCACCACGGCGAGATCGGCCGCCTGTGCGAGATCGCCGAGCCCGAGGCGGGCATCGTCACCACCGTGGGCGCTTCGCACCTCGAGGGCCTCGGCAGCATCGCCGGCGTCGCGCGCGAGAAGGGCGCGCTGCCGCGCTCCATTCCCGCCAGCGGCTTCGTCGTGCTCAACGCCGACAACCCCTGGACCAGCGCCATGGCATCCGAGACGCGCGCCCGCGTGCTGACCTTCGGCCTCGAAGGCTCCGGCGAGTTCAGCGCCACCGACATCGCCTTCGACCGCCAAGGCACGACCTTCCGCATGTTCGGCCAGAAGCTGCGTTCGCCGCTCCTCGGCCTGCACAACGTGCAGAACCTCGCCGCGGCCATCGCCGCCTGCCACGGCTTCGGCGTGGGCGTCGACGAGCTCGAGGGCGCGATCGCGCGCCTCGCTCCCGCGCGCGGCCGCCTGCAGCGCATCGACGCCGGTCGACTGACGCTGGTCGACGACAGCTACAACGCCAACCCCGAGTCGGTGCGCGCCGCCATCGACACGCTGGCCTCCATGCGCGGCCATCGCCGGCGCGTGCTGGTGCTCGGCGACATGGCGGAGCTCGGCGAGCGCGCGGGCGACCTGCACCACGAGGTCGGCGCCGCCGCCGCGCGCGACGAGATCGACCTCCTCGTGCTCGTGGGCGAGTTGTCGCGCGCCACGGCCGCGGGGGCGTTGGAGGCCGGCATGCCGCGCTCGCGCGCCGTGCATTGCGCCGACATCGACGAGGCGCGCGCCATCGTCCCGCCGCTGCTCGCGGGCGGCGACGTGGTCCTCTTCAAGGCCAGCCGCGCCAGCGGCCTCGAGCGCCTCTCGGAGGCGATCCTCGCCGCCGAACAGGCGCAAGGGAACGCGGCCTGATGCTGCCGGGGATCTTCGACGACCTGCTGTCGGTCCAGCTGTTCGGATACATCAGCTTCCGCATGGCGATGGCCGCGCTGACCGCGTTCGCGCTGGCGCTTTGCGTCGGAGAGCCGGTCATCCGCTGGTTGACCAGCCGCAAGCTTCAGGAGGCGGCCAAGGGCGACCTCGCGCTGCTGGACGAGCTGTCCAAGCGCACCGGCAAGGCGAACACGCCCACGATGGGCGGCAGCTTCCTCGTGGGGTCGCTGCTCGTCTCGGTCGTCTTGTGGGCGCGCCTCGACAACATCGCCGTCGTGCTGGCGATCCTCGTGGTGGCGATCCTCGGCGCCGTCGGCTTCGTCGACGACGCCGGCAAGCTCTCCTCCGCCAAGAAGGGCATCTCGCCGCGCGCCAAGCTGATCGGGCAGAGCGTCGCCGCCTTGTTCGCCGCCGGCACCTTCGCCTGGTACGCGTCGATCGGCGACCGGCACGCGCTGCTGGACGTGTTCCCGCCGCTCTTCAAGGACGCGCGCATCGGCCTCGCCGCGCTGGGGGCGCTGGGCGTGTGCGCCTACCTCGCCTTCCAGTGGTTCGTGGTGGTCGGCACCTCGAACGCCTGCAACATCACCGACGGCCTCGACGGGCTCGCCGCGGGCTGCATGATCATCGCCGGCCTCGCGCTTTCGGTGTTCTGCTACATCACGGGTCGCGCCGACTGGGCTCCCTACCTCGGCATCCCGCACGTCGCCGCCGCCGGCGAGATGGCCGTGGTGGGCGGGGCGCTGATCGGCGCCTGCATGGGCTTCCTGTGGTTCAACGCCTACCCGGCGCGCGTCTTCATGGGCGACTCGGGCTCGCTGCCGCTGGGCGGCTTGCTGGCCTGGATGGCCGTGGTGGCCAAGCAGGAGCTCGTCCTGCCGCTGATCGGCCTCGTCTTCTTCGTCGAGATGGGCTCGAGCTTCCTGCAGACCCAGTGGTACAAGCGCACCAAGACCCGCATCTTCACCTGCGCGCCGGTGCACCACGGCCTGCAGCTGCATGGCGGGATCTTCAAGCCGGGCGCGGAGAAGTGGCCCGAGACGCGGATCGTGACGCGCGCCTGGATCGTCGCCGCCATCTGCGCGATGGCTTCCTTGGCCCTGCTCAAGGTGCGCTAGGAGGACGCAGGAACCATGTCGCGCTTCCGACGCAAGCCCGTTGCCGCCCCCGGAGCCGCCGTGCCCCGCGAGGAGCAGTTGTCGCTCGTGACCATGTTCCAGGCGCAGATCCTGCGCGTGCGCGAGCGCATGGGCGCCGAGAGCAGCAAGGACGATCCGCGCGCGCTGGCGACTCGGATGTTCCTCGTCGTCCTTGCCTTGTCGGGCATCGGGATGCTGCTGCAGCTCTCGCACGCCTCGACGACCATGGCGCCGGACGGCTTCTGGCACTCGACCTTGATGCAGCTCGTGCTGCGCCTCGGCTCGCTCGGTGCGATCCTCGTTGGCCTGCAGCTCGGCCCGCAGGGCCTGCGCCGCTGGCTCGGGCCGCTGTTCGCCTTGAGCGTCGTCTTGCTGGCGCTGTGCTACGTGC
>JBEBCR010000121.1:0-7260 GCA_041157565.1 Planctomycetota bacterium
AGCTACTCGTTCTACTGCACGCGCGGCTTCAACACCTGCAGCGTGGAGTTCGAGGTGCCCGGCATCGCGCAGGCGTACCTGCGCGACCGCTTCTTCACGGCGACCCTGTCGCTGATGAAGAGCCGCTGATGAAGAGCCGCTGGCGAACAGCCGCTGGCGAACAGCCGCTGACGAATCGCCGCTGACGACGGAGCGCCGCTAGGAGCCGCGCGCCTGCGTCGCCAGATGCCCGCACTCCGGCGCGAGGATCTTCTCCCACGCCAGGCGCAGCGCCTTGGGCGAGCCGGGCAGCAAGGCGACCACCTTGCCGCGCACGACGCCCGCCGTGGCGCGCGACAGGATCGCCGCGGGCCCGATCTCCTGGTAGCTGAGCAGCCGAAACAGCTCGCCGAAGCCCGGGATCTCCTTGTCGAAGCGCGCGCGGAGCGCCTCGGGCGTCGAATCGCGCGGAGCGAGCCCCGTGCCGCCCGTGCACAGGACGAAGTCGACCGACTCGTCCGCCACCAGCTCCTCGACCGCGGCGAGGATCTCGGCGGGCTCGTCCTTGACGAGCGAGCGGCGCGCCACGATGTGCCCGGCGGATAGGCACGCCTCGGCGAGGAATGGACCACCCTTGTCGGTGGCGGCGTCGCGCGTGTCGCTGATGGTGAGGATGGCGAAGGCGAGCGGCTTGGCCCCGGCGCGCCGATGGGCCTCGAGGCTCACGCGCCGCCCCCGAGCGCCTCGAAGCGCTCGCGCAGGGCCCGCACGCGCGCCGGATCGACCGGCGCCGACAACACGCCGCCTGCCTTGAGCGAGGAACCGACGATGGCGCCGCGCGCCGCGCGGCACAAGTCGGCGGCGTTCCCGAGCGTGACGCCGGAACCGAGCAGCACCGGCGCGCCCGCGGCGCCGCGCGCGGCCTCGGCCACGTCCTCGGGCGCAGGCGCCTTGCCCGTGGCGCGGCCGCTGACGACGACGGCGTCGGCGAGCGAGCGGCCGACCAGTTCCTCGCACGCCTCGGCGAGGCTCTCGCGCGAGAGCTGCGTGGCGTGCTTGACGTGCACGTCGGCGAGGATCGCGACCTCGGGCGCGAGGCGCGCGCGCGCGCGCAGCAGCTCGTAGGCTTCGCCCTCGACGATCCCCTGGTCGGTGACGGCGGCGCCGGCGAGCACGTTGACGCGCAGGAAGCTCGCGCCCGTGGCGAGGCACAAGCCGAGCGCGGAGCGCGCGTCGTTGCGCAGCACGTTGACGCCCACGGGCAGCGGGCACGCCGCGCGCACGGCGGCGAGGCACACGGCCATCGCCGCCACCGTCTCGCTCTCGACGGAGGCGCGCGCGAAGGGCGCGTCGCCGAAGTTCTCGACGATGAGCGCGTCGGCGCCGCCGCTCGAGTAGGCGCGCGCGTCGGCCACGGCGTGCAGCACGATGGCGTCCATCGAAAGGCGGCTGCGCGGGCTGCCCGGCAAGGGGGGCAGGTGCACGACGCCGATCAGGGCCGGACGGCGAGGAGGGAGGAACGAGAGCATGCGCCACCGAGGGTACTGGCGCGCGCGACGCATGGCACGCGGCTCGGCGCGGGAACGAGCGCGAGCGCAGCGGCGACGCATCTTGGAACGCGCCCAGCGAGCACCGCCGCGAGCCGCCACCAAGGCACCGACCCCTCGCCGGGCGCGCGTGCCTCGCGAGGGGTCGGTTGGATGGAGCCAAAGGCGGGATTCGAACCCGCAACCCCCGCTTTACGAAAGCGGTGCACTACCGTTGTGCTACTTTGGCGAGGTTGTCTGGCCGGCACGCGCCTTTCGCGCGCACCGCCGGGCGCTTCTGCCGCCTTCCGCCGCGGGGCTTCGGGCAGGCTTGGTCGCCGGACCCAAGTTGTCGGCCGCTTCCCCGTCCGGCCTTGAGGGCCCAAACGAGGCATTTGCGGGTGGAAAAGTGTAGCGCCCGCCGACGAAAAGTGAAGTGGGCACTGGGTTTGGATCCACGCCCCCCCGTTCCTGCCGCGTCCCGGGCCCATCCGAGCGCTAGCGAACCTCAGGAAGTGCTCGGGCTGAACGCCCCAACCCGGACCCGAACCAGGGCGAGCGCCAGAGGGAGCGCACGCGATCCGCACCCAGCGGGTGTCGGTCCGGTCCGCAGCCACGGCGGGTCCGAGCGGGTGGAAAAAAAACTCGCGCGCCGCGGGCATTTCCCACGGCGCGCGAGCGAGTGCGACCGGATGGTCCGAAGCGTCAGTTGCCGATCGAGCCGAGCAGTTGGGCGCGGGTGGCGGCGTCGATGGCTAGGTTGCCGAAGGCGCGCGCGGCGGCGGCCTTCACCATGGCGGAGGAGCCGCCGTTGACGACGCCTTGCAGGGCCGTGGTGCTCTCGGCCGACAACGCGCCGCCCGTGCGGGCGAGGATGTCGGAGAGGGCGCCGCCGGCGGCGATGCGGGCTTCGTCGCTGCGGGCTTCGTCGGCCAGCACCGCGAGGACCACGTCGAGGCAAGCCGGGCAGCCGCCAGCGCCCAGCGCGTGCAGCGCGGGGATGGCGATGGTGTCGCCACGCTTGGTGGCGGCGTGCAGGCCGCCGTAGGCCGACTTGAGGTCCGACTTGGAGCCGACGTGCGCCAAGGCGCTGGCGGCGCGGGCGGCCAGCGTCTCCGCGAGGGCGCGGTCGCCGGTCAGCTCGCTCGCCATCGCCTGCATGACGCTGGCGATGTCGTCGGCCGTGGTCACGGTGCCCTTGATGCGGTCCTCGTACATCGAGGCGACGCCTTCCGCGTCCGCCGTGGCGACGAGGATCGGCGTGTTGGCGAAGCGCTCGGTGGAACGCACTTCGTCGATCACCTGGGCCGTCGTCAGGTCGGGCAGGCTGTCGGCGACGACGATGACGTCGAGGGCCGGCGCGCGGTGCAGCATGCCCAGCGCCTTGGCGCCGCTGGTCCAGCGGTTGGCGTGGACGTTGTTCTTCGTCAGCGCGGCCGCCATGGCCGAGCCGCGAGCCTCGTCGCCATCGACGACGAGCGCGAGGCGCAGCGACTCGCGACCGGTGGCGGCGCCGAGCACCGTCACGACGTCCGCGCCCACCGCGCCGCCCGAGCGCGTGGCGATGTGGGCCAGCGCGACGGCCGCTTCCGAGGACAGGGCGCCATCCGAGCAGCGCAGGGCCGCTTCGAGGCCCGCGGTCGGGGCCTTGGCGAGGCCGGCCAGCACGCGGCACAGCGCGCCGCCGCTCGACGAATCGAGGTGCGTCACGGCGTCGGCCAGAGCGGCATCGAGCGCGTCGACGCCTGCGGCGTTGACGGCGAGGACGCCGGCATCGGCCTTCGTCTTCCATTCGCCGCAATCCACGCCCGCGGCGGCCAGCGCGTCGCACTTGACCTGCAGGCCGACGAAGCCGCGGGCCACGCGGGCCAAGGCGGCGGTCGAGGCCGGATTGACGGCCAAGGCGTGCAGCGCGGCGCGGCGCGAAGCCTCGACGCCGTACAAGGCGACCGGGATCGGCGTGCCGACGAGGCGGCCACCCGACCAGCCCCAGACCACGTCGCCCGCTTCGCGCATCCACATGTCGCGACCGGCGTAGTAGCCGTCGGAAGCCTTCAGCAGGTTCGACTCGGCGTCGCCAGCGGCCGAGAGCTTGGCCAGCGACTCGGCGGCGGCCTTCTTGACGGACTCGTCCGCGTCCATCATCGCCGTCTTCTGCAGCGCGCCCACCGAGCGGGCGTCGCCCAGGTTGCCCAGCACGAAGCAGATGTTGCGGCGGGTCACGGCGTCGTCGGACGCCAGCGCGACGCACAACGGAGCGCCGACTTCGGCGCCCATCTGCGACAGGGCGTGCATCGCCAGCACGCGGCCTTCGTCGTCGCCGTCGGAGCCGAGGCCCGCGATCAGCGCCGGCACGGCGTATTCGCCATGGTCGGCCGACAGGGTGCGCAGCGCCTTGCGACGCTCGAGCGCGTCCGTCTCGCTGGAGACGACCTTCGCCACCAGTTCGGCGATGGCGGCGTCGTCCTTCTTGCGCTCGGCGCGGCCTTGGCGGGCCAGTTCGATCAGGCGCTTGGCGCCCAGCTCGAAGTCGCCACCCTGCACGAGCATGTCGCGCCAGACGGCGTAGTCGGTGCCGCGCCACAACTCGTAGGCCGTGGCCTGGTCGGGGCTTTGCGCGAGGACCTTCTGGAGGGCCTTCAGGGCCTCGTCCTTCTTGCCGCGCTGCAGCATCTCGACCGCCATGGCGAAGTCGTCCTTCACGTCGAAGGCGGCATGGGCGGGGGCCGTCATCAGGGCCAACGCGGCGAGGGCGATCGTCCGGCGCAGTCCGGTCATCTGGGGATCCTCTCGAGTGATGCGTCGTCGGCTGTCGTGCCGACGGTTGTGCGGCCCGTGCGTCCGACGCTTGGAGGCGGCGGCGGGGCGGCGCGTTTCTGGGGGGGGCTTCCGGGCTGGTCGAGGCGGCGCGCGCCTAGGCCAGATCCGGCTTTGGGTAGGTGGGGGATGATATCGGCGGACGCCGCGAGTTCAAGCCGCGGACGCCAGCCCGAAGTCCCCTCGGGGCCGGCTACTACCCCCACCGGCAGGTCCGGCTACCACCTCCGGACCCGCGATCCGCGCGGACCGGAGCCTATGCGCGGGCCAGGAGGAAGCGCTCAGCAAGGCGGCGCGTAGACGCCCAGGACCCCTCCCGCGCTGGCCTTGGTGGCGCCGGGATGGGTCGAGGGGATGCCGGCGACATGCCGGGCGGCCAGTAGGGCGAACAGCAAGCCTTCGCGCGCCCGGGCGGCGGGGCCGACCTCGCCCGCATCGACCAGCGGGCCGACATGGCGTCGCAGCGCCTCCAAGAGCGCCGGGTTGCGCACCCCTCCCCCGGCGACGACGAGCGGCCCGACCGGCGCCAGGTGCGGTTGCTTGGCGAGCGCCGCGCGCAAGGCGTCGGCGATGGTGCGGGCGACCAGCTCGACCGCGGTGGCGAAGAGGCGCGGCGCGTCGGAGCGCGTGGCGCGCTCGGAGGCCACGAGGCCCTCGACCCAGGCGCGCGAGAACGTGTCGCGGCCGGTGCTCTTGGGCGCGGGCAGCGCGAAGTAGGGGTGCGCGAGCCAGCGCGCGAGCAACGCCTCGTCCACTCGTCCGCGGAGGGCCGTGGCGCCATCGACATCGCACGGCGCGTCGAGGAAGAGGCGCGCCATGGTGTCGAGCACGCAGTTCGCCGGGCCCGAGTCGAAGGCCAGCAGCTCGCCGCGCTCGCGCCCGAGCAGCGTGAGGTTGGCGATCCCGCCGAGGTTCAGGATGGCCGCCGGCCGCGGCAGCGCCGGGAAGATCAGATGGTCGACCAGCGCCACGAGCGGCGCGCCCTCGCCGCCGCGCGCGAGATCGCGCCAGCGAAAGTCCCCCACCACGGGCCGCGCGCTGCGTTCGGCGAGCGTCGACAGGTCGCCGAGCTGCAGCGTCGCGCCGCGCAGCTCGGGGACGCCGTCGTGGTGCCAGACCGTCTGGCCGTGGCTGCCGACGAGCTCGGCGCGCAGGGAGGACTCGCGCTCGACGGACTCGAGCGCCGCCGCGCAGGCGAGCGCCATGTCGCGGTGCGCCGTGGCGAGGGCGGCGAGCGAGTCGCCGCGGCCGTCGATCAGGCGCAGCAGGCGACCGCGCAGCGCGGCTCCGCCGGGCAGCTCCTCGAAGGGGCGCGTGGCGTGGACGAGGAGCTCGGGCGGCTCGAGGTCCGCCTCGTCGCTTCCGAGGCGGGCGCGGCACAGCGCCACGTCGACGCCGTCGCACGAGGTGCCCGACAAGAGCCCCGCCACCAGCAGCCCGCGCGGCGCGCGCAGGCGCTCGAGGAGCTCGGGACGGGCGGAGGCGGCGTTTCCCATGGCGGGCGCGCGGAGCGGCGGGGCGAGGATAGGATCCACGCATGCGGAAGTCGCCCGTGCGCGAACGGATTCTGGTGGTCGACGACGATCCCGACATCCGTCTGGCCCTCGAGATGAGCCTCAACTACCACGGCTACGAGGTGCTCGTGGCCAAGGACGGCGAGGAGGCGCTGGCGCGCCTCAAGAAGGAGCAGGAGTCGGGCGCGCCGGTCGCCATGGTGCTCACCGACCTCAAGATGCCGCGACTCGACGGCATGGGGCTCGTCGAGCGCCTGTCGGGTTCGGGGCTGCCGGTGGTCGTCGTGTCCGGGCACGGCGACGTCGCCACGGCGGTGGAGGCGGTGAGGAAGGGCGCGGTCAACTTCCTCGAGAAGCCGCTCGACGAGCAGCGCGTGCTCGTGACGGTGCGCGCGGCCCTGCGCGAGCGCCGCCTCGCCGAGGAGAACCGCCGGCTCAAGACGCGCCTCGCCGGCGCGCCCGACTTCGTCGGATCATCCCCCGCCATGGCGCGCCTGGCGGCGCAGGTGGCGCAGGCGGCGCGCTCGGACAGCTCCGTGCTGATCCGCGGCGAGAACGGCACGGGCAAGGAGGTCGTGGCCCGCGCGCTGCACGCCGGCTCGGGGCGCGCCGAAGGTCCGTTCGTCGCGGTCAACTGCGCCGCCATCCCCGACGAGCTGGTGGAGAGCGAGCTGTACGGCCACGAGAAGGGCGCCTACACCGGCGCGCACGAGCGGCGCGTCGGGCACTTCGAGGCGGCCGAGGGCGGCACGCTGTTCCTCGACGAGGTCGGCGACATGCCGCTTGCCGCGCAGGCGAAGCTCCTGCGCGCGCTCGAGCACAAGGAGATCGTGCGCGTGGGCGGCGCGCAGCCGATCAAGGTCGACCTGCGCGTCCTGGCCGCCACCAACGCCGACCTCGAGGCCGCGGTGGCCGCCAGCCAGTTCCGCATGGACCTGTACTACCGCCTGGCGGTGGTGCCGCTCGTCGTGCCGCCGCTGCGCGAGCGCAAGGAGGACCTGCCGGCCCTGGCGCGCCACTTCCTGGCGCAGGTGGCCGCGCGCGACGGACGGCTGCCGCAGTCGCTCTCCGCCGACGCGCTGCGGTTGCTTCTCGAGGAGGACTGGCCCGGCAACGTGCGCCAGCTGAAGAACCTGCTCGAGGCGGCGGTGGTCCTGTGCGACGAGCCGGAGATCGGGCGCGCCCAGCTCGAGGAGCTGCTGGCGCCGACGCGCGCCGGCCTGGGGCGGGCGCGCGACGCCGCCGACGAAGGCGCCGAGGACGCCTTCGCCGCCGGGACCTTCGAGGAGTTCAAGGACCGCTCCGAACGGCTGTACCTCGCGCGCAAGCTCGCGGAGAACGAAGGCAACGTCAAGCGCACCGCCGAGCGGCTCGGCATGCAGCGCAGCCACTTGTACAAGAAGATCGAGCGCCACGGGCTGCGC
>JBEBCR010000122.1:0-2649 GCA_041157565.1 Planctomycetota bacterium
TTTTTCTAGGGTTCGGCATCGGCGTGCCCGACCACCGCGCCGGCTCGGGCCGCAAGGGCATCACAAGCCTGAGGTCGTGCCGCCCAGCCAAGCTACCCCACCTCGCACCGCCCGCGCCCGCTTGGTGCGCGCCAAGCGGAACCCGCAACAGCTCGGCGGCGCGATCCCTTGTGGGGAATCGCGCCGCCGGCAAGTGGTTTTCGGGGCTCGTTGAGCCCTCTCGATCAGGAAGCCGTGGACTCGTCGAGCTTGGTGACGAGTTCGTCCTGCTTCTCCTGGACCTTGTCCTTGACCGAGCGCAGGCCGGCGACCGCGCCAGCGGCGACGACCGCGCCCGTCACGCCCAGCTCGATGGACTCGGCGCCACGTTCGTCTTGGAGGAAGTTGAGCATCCAGTTCTTCATGTTGATTCGATCCTGTTGCAGGCAGAGAGAGCCTTGGAGGGGTTTTGCAAATCCGAATTCCTCGGACTCCCCAAGATTACCACCAATCCCCAGGGATGGGTGCCCCAGCCAAGGCGGGTTTTCGGACGGCGGGTGCCCACCTGCCGCCCCTCTCGGAAGTTAATTCCCAGGTTGATTGAAGCGCTCGCGGGCCTTGCGCGCCACGTCGAGGTTGCCCTCGACCTGGTTGGAGTCCACCACGCGGCTCCACAGGGCTCGCGCCTCGTCTTCCTGACCCGCCAAGGCGCGCGCCAAGGCCAGGTTGGCGACGTAGTCGGCATCGCTCTGGTCGGCGGCGTAGGCCGCCTCGAAGTCCTTGGTGGCCGCCGCGAGGTTGGGCACCAGCAGGTGGCACAAGCCGCGGTCGTTGAGCAGCACGGCGTGGCCGGGGAAGCGCTCCAGTCCGCGGTCGAGCCAACCGACGGCGTCGGAGATGCGCCCTTCGTGCAGCAGCACCTCGGCGCCCTCCGTGTAGGTTCCCAGGTGGTCGGGATGCTCGCGCAGCATGCGGTCGAGCACAGCGCCGGCGCGGGCGGTCTCGCCCTTGGAGGCGAGGACCCGCGCGGTGAGCTGCAGCGTCTCGGCCGAGGCCGGGCGCATCGGGCCGCCATCGAACCAGTCGGCCTCCTCGGAGGTGGTCGCCTGGCAGCTCGCCAGGAAGGCGAGCGCGCACAAGAGCGGGGCGCGGAAGGCGAGTCGGATCGCGCGGGACGGGCGCGTGCGGTTCATTGCACTCCTCCGGAGGTCGAGGTGGAGAGGATGCCGGCCGAGGGGATCTTCATCGGATCGCGCCGGAGGATGTCGAGGACGCGCATGGCCTCCACGCCGGAGACGCCCGCGCCGCCGGGACCGGAGTCGTTGAGCAGCACGCGTTCGGGGGCGATGCCTTCGCGCGCCAAGGCCCGGCGCACGCTTTCGAGCCGGGCGGCGTGCAGCATGTCGCCGGCCGAGCCGCGATCCACCGAGATGCGCCCGCCGGCGTCCGCCATGGCGTCGGCCAGGATGGCGATGTCGCGCATGCCGCGCGAGGTGAGCCGCGCCGTGCCGGGCGAGAAGTGGCTCTCGTTGAGCGCGGACTCGCGCAGGACTGCGAGTCGGGCCTGCTCGTCGAAGGGCGCTTGCGCGTGCGCGCGATCGGCGATCCGCACGGCCTGGTCGACGCCGTCGATGGTGCCGGAGCCCTTGCGCGTGGCGCAGGCGGCGAGGCACAGGCCTACGCCCAGGAGGAACGCCATGCGCGGCAGCGCGCGGCGGAAGCTGGTCACGGGATCCATGGTTCGTCTCGAGGGGGGATGTGGTGCGTCGGTCGCCCGCTGGCCTAGTCGGCGGTCGCCTGCCGCAGGGCGTCGAAGAGGATGATGAGCAGCGGGCCGATGATGACCAGGAGGGTCGCGGGCAGGAGCAGCGCGGTCAAAGGGAAGAGCATCTTCACCGACGCCTCGTGGGCGCGCTCCTCCAGGTCCTGCAGCTCGGCGTGGCGCAGCGAGTCGCATTGCACCGCGACCATGCGCGCCAGCTCCGTGCCGAAGCGTTCGGTCTGCTCGAGCATCTGGCCCAAGGCGCGGAACTCGTCCACGCCCGTGCGCGCCGAGGCCGACTCGAGCGCCGCCGACCAGGCGCCGCCGAGCGACACTTCGAGGTCCACGCGCCGCATCTCCTTCGCCAGCGCCGAATCGCGCGAGTCCATGTGCGTGGCGGTCGTGCTCCACGCCGCGCCGAGGCTCAAGCCGCCCTGCAGCGACAACTGCAGCAGGTCCAGCATCACGGGCAGGTCGGCGACGATCTCGGCGCGTCGCCGCTCGCGCCGGCCCTCCAGCCACGACAGCGGCAGCCACCAGCCCAGCGCGGCGCCCATGGCGCCGAAGACCAGCGGAGCGACTTCGCGCTCGCCGCCGAGGCCGAACCAGGCGCCAGCGAAGGCGCCGCCCAGCACGACGAGCATGTGGATCAGCACCCAGAACGCCTGCGCCGCGGGCGCCGACTCGCCGGCGGCCTCGAGCAGCTCGGCGTAGGCGCGCGGCACCAGCCGGGGGCCGGAGCCCTCGCCACGCCACGGGCGGATGGCGGCGACGGCCTTCATCGCGAACCGCCTCCGCCGTCGAGGTCGATGCGGCCGAAGCGCTGGACGAGCACGAGGCCCGCCACCACCATCAAGGCGGCCATGCCGAGGATCACGGTGCCTTCCATGCGGTCGAGCAGGATCTCG
>JBEBCR010000123.1:0-5635 GCA_041157565.1 Planctomycetota bacterium
CACGCCCAGCGCGGCCGCGACGCCTCGTCGTCGGGATGGAAGGCCGGCGCCGCGGCGAGCAGCGCCACCCATGGCAGCGCGGCGAACACGTACTGCGCCGAGACGCGCACGAAGAGGCTGAAGATGGCCGCGGCGAGGAGCGCGCTGGCGACCACCGCCAGCGCGTGCAGCATGGGGCGATCGCGCCTCCAGAAGGCGAAGCACGCCCCCACGAGGGCCGCCGCCAGCAGGGCGGGCGACAAGTGGAAACCGGTCGTCAACGCGTAGTGCCGCAGCGATTGCAGGGCGTCCGACTGGCCCTTCTGCGAGAAGTAGTCCTGGAAGAGCTCGTGGGCGATGGGCGCCGAGGCCAACGCGCCCAGCAGGGCGGCGACGCCGACGACGAGGCGCAGGCGGCGGACCTTGTCGGCCGGAGCCGCTCCCGGAAGGAACGGTCCGAGCGCGAGTCCCGGCACGAGCAGCAGCGCCGAGGGATGGAAGAGGCCGGCCGCGCCCGTGGCGACGAGTCCAGCCAACACGCCCGGCGCCGAGCCGCGCCGCAGGCCGCGCAGGTACAGGCCCGCGCCGAGCAGCGCGACCAGCTGGGCCAGCGTGTAGAAGCGCGCCGTCTGCGACCAATGCACGTGCCAGCTGCTGCAGGCGAGGAACAGCGCGGCCAACGCGGCGCGCGCGTCGCCGGCCAAGGCCCGCAACGCCCAGAAGCAGGCCGGCACGCAGGCGATGCCGGCGAGGCACGGCAAGAGCCGCAGGCTCCACTCGTGCGCTCCGCCGCACCACTCGACCACGAGGCCGACCAGCTGGTAGCCCAGCGGATTGGCGAGGCGCTCGCCGAGGGCGGGGTCGTTGAGGTCCGCCCAGGTGAGGACCTCGTCGTACCAGAGGCTCCACTCGCCCAGGCGCCAAAAGCGCGCCAAGGACAGCAGCGAGGCCAGTCCAAGGAGCGCCATGGCCGTGCGGCCGATGGACTCGCGACCGTCGCCTGCCTGCTCTTTCGCCGCCAAGGTGGGCAAACTCTTCCACATCGAGGCGGTGCGGGCAACAGTCGTCCAACCCGCCCTCGGCGGCCCCGTCGAGCGGCTTCGCTATTGCCGAGCGCCGTCCGCGTCCGAAACAATGGACACCCCATGGAGGTTCCCCGCATGAGCCCGCACACCAAGGCCCGCCTCAGCTGCCTCGCGGCGGCGCTGCTCCTCGCCTCCTGCTCGACCATGGGCCGAGGCCGCCACGTGGCCTTCGCCTCCGACCCGCCCGGAGCGCGCGTCGTCGTCGACGGCAAGGACTCGGGCTTCGTGACCCCCTGCCACATCGCGCTGCCGACCGACGAGACGCGGCAGGTCGACCTGGTGCTGCCGGGGCACAAGAGGGAGACGCGCATGCTCGTGCCCAAGCAGGAGACCGACCTGGTCTTCTGGCGCGAGGCGTACATCCGCGAGCAGGTCTGGCGCTTCCCGCTGTGGCTGGCGCTGCCCGACTTCGTGGCTCCGGTGAAGGCCAAGACCGTGCTCCTGCCATCGCGCGTGTTCGTGCGCATGGAGCGCGAGTCGAGCGCGAATCCCTGAGCGCGGCGCGCCAAGCACCGTGCAGAAGGACTCCCCGCTCCCCGGCGCCGCGCGCGCCGCGGTGTTCCTCGATCGCGACGGCACCCTCGTCGTCGAGCGCGACTGGATCCTCGCGCCCGAGGCGCTGGAGCTGGAGCGTGGCGCGTCGCGCGGCCTCGCGGCGCTGGGAGCCTCGCGCTTCGCCCTGTGCGTGGCGACCAACCAGAGCGCGGTGGCGCGCGGCCTGCTGCGCGTCGAGCAGCTGGAGGCGATCCACCTGCGGCTGCGGCGCTTGTGCGCCGACGCGGGCGCCGAGCTCGCCGACGTGTCCTACTGCCCGCACCATCCGACAGAAGGGCGCGGAGCCTGGCGGCGCGCGTGCGCCTGCCGCAAGCCGGGACATGGACTGTACTCCACCGCGGCGCGGCTCCTCGGCCTCGATCTGTCCGCGTCGTGGTCGATCGGCGACGCGGCGCGCGACGCGGCCGCGGCGCGCGCCGCCGGATGCCGCGCCGTGCACGTGCTGACCGGCAAGGGCCGGCGCGAGGAGGAGGCCGCGCGCGCGGCGCATCCGCTGCTCGTCGTGGTGGACGACCTCGCCATGGCGGCGGAGGCGATCCTCGAGTCCGCGCCGCGCGCCTGAGCCCGCGCTCAGGGCAGCCAGCGCATGACCACGCCCGAGGCGGCGTTGGTCGCCCAGTCCGGCAGGCGCGTCCACAACTTGCGCAGGCGCTCCGTCTCCGGATTGCCGGGATGGAAGCTCGGCAGTTCCTTGTCCTTCAGGAGCGCGACGCGGTATGCGAGCGGCTCGGGCTCGAATCCCTGGTGCTCCTTGAAGCGGTGCGGACCGCTGTCGACGCGCGAGCGCCCGAAGTCGAAGGTCGCCAGCCCCTGGTCGAAGCACCACTCCTGCAGGGCGCAGGGCAGGTAGTTGGAGACGCTCCACTGGCGGTTCGCCTCGTCGGTGGCGCCGAGGTAGTAGTAGTCGAGCTCGTCGCGGAAGACGAAGCTCATGCAAGCCGCCAGCGTCCCTGGGCCCTCCTTGCGGCGCACGGCGTGGATGCGCACGCCGCCATCGGCGCCCAGCTCCTCGAGCAGCGCCTCGAACCAGCGTCGCGGCAGGGTCGGCGAGCCCAGCGACTTCTTGTTGGCGGCGAAGAGGCGCACGAGCTCGTCGAGGTGCGCGGCGCCCTCCAGGAGCTCGAGCCCATGGCGTTCGATGCCCTTGCGCGCCTCGGCGCGGGCCTTCTTGGGCATGCGCGCGAGGATCTCCTCGCGCGCGGCCGGGATCGGCTTGCGGAAGGTCGCGTGCAGCTCCTGCCGCGCGAGCCCGGCGTCGTCGGCGAGCGGCCTGCGGCGGCGCAGCTCCAGGCGCGCCGCCCCGGCCGCGCGCGCCGCGTCGATCCCCGCGCGCACCAGCGCCGACTCGGCCTCGGAGTCCTCCGCGCACGGGCCGCCGTACACGGCGTAGGCCGTGGAGACCCACACCGGCGCCTTGAGCGGGCGCGAGCAGGCGAAGAGCGGCAGCACGCCCACCAGGCGATCGCCGCGCCACGCGCCCAGGTCGCGCGGCTCGTGTCCAAAGCACTTGACGACCGCGCGGCGCCAGCCGGCGAGGTGGAAGAAGCTGCCGTCGGGAAGCGCGCGCGCGAGCGCGTCGCGCTCGGCGTCGTGCCGCGCCGAAAGCGGCGCCACCCGCGGCGCGTCGAGGCGCTCAGCCATCCCGTCCGCGTCCGGCGCCATCGGCCCCGTCCCCGTGCACGCGCTCGACCTTGTACTCCTTCAGGTTGCGCGCCTGCGTGTAGATGATGATCTCGCCCACGAGGCCGAAGCCCACGATCTGCACGCCCAGGACGAGCAGCAGGAATCCCAGGAGGAACACCGGCCGGCTGATGATCGGCCCCGGCTCCAGGAGCAGGTTCTGCGCCACGAGCGCCAGGATCAGCGCCGCGCCGAACAGCATCAGGATGCCGCCGACCATGCCGAAGAAGCGCAGGGGCTTGAGCGTGAACTTGGCGAGGAAGACGACGCCCAGGATGTCGAGCAGGCGCCTGGCGTACACGCCCAATCCGTAGATCGAGCGACCGGTCCACTCGGCCACGTGCTTGACGCGCAGCTCGACCACCTTGAAGCCGTGGCGCTGCGCGATGGCCGGCAGGAAGCGGTACATGTCGCCGTACACGGCGACGTCCTCGAGCACCTGGCGGCGGAACACGCGCAGGTAGCAGTTCAGGTCGTGGAAGCTCGACTGCATGATGCGCCGCATCACCCAGTTGAACAGCGCGGATTGCAGCCGGTTGAACGGCGGATCGACGCGCCCCGTGCGCCACGCCGCCACGAAGTCGGCGCCCTTGTCCAGCTCCTCCAGCATGCGCCCGAGCTCCGAGGGCTCGATCTGCACGTACTGCGGCGAGGTGGCGACGATGGCGCCCTTGGCGCGCTCGAAGCCGGCGGCGAGGCAGGTCGACTCGCCGAAGGACTGCTGCATGTAGAGCGCCTGCACGCGCTCGCCGTGGATCGCGGCCAGCTCCTCGGCCTGGCGCCAGGCCTCGCCGCGCACGCCGTCGAAGACGAAGATGAACTCCCAGCCGCGCCCCAGGCGGTCCAGCACCGCGGCCAGGGCCGTGCAGACCTCGCGCACGTGCGCGTGCGTCGTGCGCACCGGCACGATCACGGACACCTCGACGGGACGCGCCGCGCCGCTCATGCGCCATGCTCCATGCGCTTGACGAGCACGCGCGCCTCGCCCGGACGGTGCATGCCGCTGGCCTTGACGACGAGCTCCGCCAGCAGCCCGAGCATGAAGAAGTACACCACGACCATCGCCAGCACCGACGCGAGGACCAGCGCGGCGCGCACTCCGTCCTCGTCGAGGCGGCCGCCGACGCGCGTCCACTCGTGGGCCAGGGCCAGCGCGAGGAACAACATGGCGCCCGGACCGGCGAGCAGCGCGAAGTAGGACAGCGGCCGGTGCGAGAAGCCGCTGACCATGCGGATGGCCAGGAGGTCGAGCAGCACGCGCGTGGCGCGGCCGATGCCGTACTTGCTGCGGCCGTGGATGCGCGGCCGATGGTTGACCACGACCTCCGCCACGCGCGCGCCGCTGCCGGCCGACATCGCGGGCAGGAAGCGGTGCTGCTCGGCGTAGATCGGCAGGTTGCGCACGAGCTCGGCGCGGAACGCCTTGAGCGTGCAGCCCGTGTCGTGGATGGAGACGCCGGTCACCAGCGCGATCAGCCGGTTGGCGAGCTTGGATGGCAGCTTGCGCAGCACGAAGCCGTCGTGGCGCTTGCGGCGCCAGCCGGCGACGATGTCGTAGCCCTCCTCGAGCTTGGCGACCAGCGCGGGGATGTCCGCCGGATCGTTCTGCAGGTCGGCGTCGAGGGTCACGACGATGCGGCCGCGCGCGTGGTCGAAGCCCGCCGCCAAGGCGGCGGTCTGTCCCGCGTTGCGGGCGAATTCGACCACGCGGATGCGCGCATCCTCGCGGCGCAGCGCCAAGAGCACCGACAACGACGCGTCGCGCGAGCCGTCGTCGACGTAGACGCATTCGTACGGCCGACCCAGGGCCTCCATGGCCACGGCGATCTCCCGCTGCAGGAGCGGCAGGTTGGCTTCCTCGTCGTGGACGGGGACGACGACGGAAATCTCGGGCTGGCCTGACATTGGGGACGGGCGGGGTCCTAGAAAATCGCCCAAAAGGCCCTCCCGACCCAACCAAAAATCGGACCGTCCGCGGCCCTTTCCGTCCCGCTCGCGGGTCGCCCCCCCCGTGGCACCGCCGGAATCGGCCTATGGAAGTAGACTTTTCTGGATCCCCGCCCCCACGAAGGGCTAACTAGGATCCGTGCGGACCGTGAACTCCGATGCCATGGATGGCGGCGGCTTCCCCCTGAAGCCGGCCGCCCGCGAGCCTGTGGCGCGCGCCTCCGCGCGCCCGGAGGGCATCGTCGTCGGCCCGGGAAGCCGCCTGTCGACCTTGGCGCGGCACCTAGCCTGCGCGGGCGCGAACGTCCACCAGGTCGAGGACCTGATCGACCTGTTCGCCGCCGCGCGCGGCACGCGCAGCATGGTCGTCGATGCCGCGACGCTCCCGC
>JBEBCR010000124.1:0-5723 GCA_041157565.1 Planctomycetota bacterium
AGCGCATCGATGCATCGCGCGCCCAACGTGCGCGCTGCCGAACACCGCGCGCCGACTGGGCGCGCGTCCCAGCCGCCCATGCGGTCGGGACGAGGCGCCCAGCGTCGGCTACCAGACGATCGACTTGTGGAACTCCGCGTCCAGCGCCTTGATCCAGGGCTGGGTCCCCGTCGGAGGCCGCACTTCGCGCACGACGAACCAGGTCGTGCCGAGCCCCACTTGCGTGTTGGGCAGGGCCACCGTGAAGCTGGCGTTGCCCGACGCGTCGGTCATGGTGCTGGTGGCTCCGATGACGGTCGTCGGCAGGCCGGTGCCGATCCTGCGGTAGACCGCGGCGACGACCATGGTGCCCGGGACGGCGCGCACGGTCCCGCGACGCAGCGAGACCGAGGCGTGCAGGAGCGGCGTCGAGCCGGTGGTGGTGCCGAGGGTGATGGACTCGACGCGCAGCGCGTCGGGCACGCGCAGCGGCGCGGTGCGGAACACCGTCGACGTGTCGAGGCGGATGTTGCCTTCCGGGTCGCGCAGCTCGAGGCCGAGCGTGTAGTTCGTGTCGGGCTCCAGGTTGCCCAGCACGACCCAGTGGCGCGTGTCGACGTAGTGGTCGAGCGGGATGCGCTGGATCGGCGTGCCGCCGTTGACGGACACGTGGCAGCGCGACAGCTCGTCGACGTCGAACTCGAACTTGAGCGTGTTCGTCGTGCGGTACACGAGGCGCGCCGGTCCGACGAGGCTCGGGGCCGTCGTGTCGGACGACGCCTGGTCGAAGGCCAAGGGATCGATGCCGCGCGGCAGTTCCCAGCCATCGGGGAACTTGTCGCCGTCCGAGTCGACGTCCTCGGGATCGGTGCCCAGCGCCAGTTCGTCGGCGTCGTACAGGTGGTCGAAGTCGCGGTCGCAGCCCATCGTCGGGCCCATGCCCAGCGGCACGCCGAGCAACGTGACGGGCTCGCCCGCGCGCGCCTCGGCGGCCAGGGCGGCCGGAGTCAGCCACACGCCGGCGGCCGACATGCGGAACTGGCCGGTGGCCGGGTCGTACACGCCCGTGCGCGGCATGCTCGGCGTCTGCACGGACCGGTAGGCGACGAGCTCGCAGTGGCCGGCGGCCGCCTGCGCGCGCAGGAAGGCGAACTCGTTCGCCATGACCGCGTCGACGTTCTCCGGGCGCATCGTCGCCTGCCACGTCGTCGAAGGCGCGAGGCCCGTGTCGAAGGCGCGCAGGAAGTCGGCGATGCGGTCGACCTCGGAAGGCGAAAGGTCGAAGGAGTGGGTCGAGGTCGTGAATGGGCCGCGGAAGTAGGCGTCCTGCAGACGCGCCGCGTAGCCGCCGTGCAAAAGTCCCGCTCCGGACTCGGGACGATGTCCGAAGGAGCTGCCCACGTAGATGGAAGCCTGCTCCTTGTCGGCGACGCCCCGCAGCGACGGCACGTCGGCCGAGCGCAGCAGGCCTTCGGAGGCCGAGGCCACGACCTCGCCGCTGCTGCCCAAGGGCAGCATGTGGCACGAGGCGCAGGTCTGGCCGCTGGCGTCCAGCGGGCGTCCGGCGAACAGGCGCGCACCCTCGAGCTGCTCCGGCGTGAAGCCGCGATCGGGCTGCTGCAGCGGGTTGGCAGGGATGGCGAGGCGGTTGATGTAGTGGCGCAGGTACTGGAAGTCGCCGGCGATGTGCGCGGGCTGTCCATTGACCGTGCGGTCGAGCAAGCTCATGAACGACGCGTTGAAGTCGTTGACGTGCGCCTTCTCGCCGCGCCAGTGGTACGGAGCCGACTCCTCCATCCGCCGCGTGCTCTGCGTGACCAGCGGACCCTTGTGGTCCAGGGCCAACGTCGGGCCGCCGGCCGGAGTGCCCTCGGGCGTCAGGTAGCTGGACAGATCCCAGAGCAGACCATCGGTGTGCCCGTCGACGTGGCAGCTGGCGCAGGAGGTGGTCTTCGAGTCCGACAGGCGCGCGTCGGTGAACAGGTGGCGTCCAAGCGCCTCCTCGGTCGAGCGCGCGCCCATGCCGTAGGCCACGGGCGGGTTCGCGTCGAGGTGGAAGACCGCCGAAGGCAGGCCGGCCGTGTCGATCTTCGACACGGCGCTGTCGTTCTTGCAGTAGACCCACAGGCTCTGGTCGACATCGTCGAACAGCAGCGTGCGCGGGCCGGAGCCGCGCGGGTAGCTCTGCTTGGCCGGCTGGCGCAGCGAACCCTCCCACGCGATGGTGCCGTCCTGCGCGAGGCGCAGCACCGCGATCAGGTCCGAACCGTAGCCAGCGACGAACACGCGGCCGGTGGCGGCGTCGAAGGCCAGTCCGGTGGGTTGCGCGCAGCGCACGTCGGCCGACGGGGCGAGCGCGTCGAGGTCGATCGTGCGCGTCGGCGCGGAGCCCGCGAGGTCGACGATCTTGACCAGGTTGCGCACGACCTGTCCGCCGACGAACGTCCCCTCGCCGAGGAAGTCGGCGTTGAGCGCGTCCGTGCAGGGGATCCACAGCTCGTTGGTGCCCGGGCGCACGTGGGCGTTGAACAGGGTCGTGCCGATGCCGCTGCGCGTCGAGGCGGCGTCGAGCGCCTCGGAGCCGGGCGTGGGCCCGGGGAGGATGGCGAACAGGTCGCGATCGGGCAGCGGGGTCGCGGGCGCCGCGACGCGGCGCACTTCGACGATGTTGTCGGGATCGGCGCTCGACACGCCGCGACCCGTGGTGTTGTTGCCCGACTGGAACGACGTCACCCACAACCGACCCGCCGCCCACGCCATGGCGCGCGGCTCGAGCGCGGGGATGGCGACATGCCCGACGAGCGCGTAGGTGGCGGTCGAGATGGTTTCGACGCGGCGCGCGGCGGCGCACGACACCCAGGCGCGATCGCCCTCGGGCGAGAACACGACATGGTGCGGCTCGGCGCCGACGCGGATCGTGCGCACGATCGCCTGCATCGCCGTGTCGACGATGGAGATGCTCGACTGCACGCGGTCGACGACCCACAGCTCCGTCGTGCCCGGACGCGGCACCACGGAAGCGGCGCCGAGGCCGATGGGCGCCTCCCACGCGATCTGGCGCGTCGAGGCGTCCATCGCCGCCAGGCGCCAACCGTGCGTGTTGAGCACGTAGATCACGGAACGGTCGGCCGACAAGGCCATGGGCTGCACGTGCCCGACCTCGAAGTTGAGGTAGCGTCCGACCTGGTTGTCGAAGGGCACCAGCTGGCGCGGCGCGATCCTCGCGGGCGACGAGGGGGCCTGCGCGGCGGCGACGCCGGCGAGGACTAGGAAAGCCCATTTCGTGGCTGCGAGGCGAGACATGCGGATAGCGAGGCGCGGAGACGAACATCCGCTGCGGGGTCCGTCAAGTGTATCACTTCCCCGATTCGACGCCCGGTGCGCCATCCGGACCAACCCGACCCTCGGAAGAAGATTCGTGCAGCCGTCCCCAAGCATCGCCGAAGGTCCACTGGAAGGGCCTGGCAGGCCCCTCGGTGAGCTGCCGCAAGGCCTCGCGGGAGCGGTCTTTGCGATCTTCCGCCTCGACGCGGTTCTCCAGCCCTTCAGGAATGGGAGCGCTCGCCACCCAGGCGATTCCACGGGCGAGGGACTCCGCCAAGGCGCGGCTGCGGTCGTACTCGGCCTCCGACCGCTCGGCGCGCTGGCCCAAGCTCTGAAGCGCCGCCACGGACAGGGATAGGGTGTCGGGGTTGGCGGTGATCTGCAGGGCGAGGAAGCGCTCCAGCACCCGGTCGTCGCTGCCCGGCGCAGCGATGGAGGCAGCGCGACGCTCGGGGGCGAGTTGCATGCCGGCGTGCAGCGCGAAGCAGGGCGGCAGGCACAAGAGCGCGACGCCCGACCAGCGCGGCAGCGCGCGCGGCGAGGCGAGCCAGCGCGAGCACGCCACCGCCAGGATGATCGCGCCCCACGGCCACAGCGGCATCAAGTAGCGCCAGTCGAACACCCACGCGCGCGTGCCCAGCCCGAAGTCGGACACGGCGTAGGAGACCGTCCACGCGAAGGCGGCGAGCAGCGCGAAGCGACCAGGCTCGCTCCAGCGGCCGCGCGCGGTCTCCGCGGTGGATCTGTCCGAAATATTTGACAGCGCGGAGGCGAGCACCAGCAGCACGAGCGCGACCCCGCCCCACCACGGCAGGAACGCGGCCTGCGCCAGTTCGCCGCTCCACAGGAGGAGCCACTTCTCGAGGGGCCCGTGCACGACCGCGCCGTCGAGCCCGCGCGGCGTGCCGTGGAGCAGCCCGCGCTCCAGGTGGTGCAGCAGCCCGCCGTCGTAGACGCCGACGACGCCACCGCTGTAGGCGAGGCGCAGGAAGAGCGGCGCGAGGCCCACGAGGGCGCCCGCGGCCCAGGGCAGCAACGCGCGGAGCATCCAATCGCGAGTCGGGCGGACTCGGTCGAGCGCGGCCGCGACGACCACGCAGCCCAAGACGACCACGGTCGAGTAGCCGAACCAGGTGGCGAAGCCGGCGAGCGCGCCCTTGGCGATCCACCCGAGCCTGCCGCCTCCGCCGCGCAGGTGCGTCCACGCCACGAGCACCTGCAGCGCGCACAGCTCGAGGTGCGTCCCGTAGACCATCAGGGAGGACGCCAGGTACCCCCAGGGCGGCGCGACGATGAGGAGCGTCGCCACGGTCGCCGCCACGCGCGAGGCGCGCTCGGAGAGCCAGCACCACGCGAAAACGGCGAGCAGCAGCTGGAACAGCACGCCGACGGCGCGCAGGCACAGGAGGTGGTCCCCGAAGAGCTGGTACAGCGGCGCCGCCAAGAGCGACACGACCAGCGAGCCGCCCCAGAAGTCGTTCACCTGCCAACCTGTCCACGGCAGCAGGCTGCCTTCGGCGATGTCGCGCGCCGCGACGCCGCGCAAGAGCTCCTCGTGGTAGACGCGACCGCTGGCTCCGTCGCCGCCGTCGTGCAACTGGTCGGGCGCGGCCAGGAGCAGCGCCGCGCGCAGGAGGACCGCCGCAACGAGCAAGCCGCCGAGCAGCAGCCACCAGCGCGCGCGCGTCACGGGTGGCTGGCCTCGACCACCGTCTTGATGCCGCCGCGCACCCAGAAGTCGCCCTCGACCACCATCGAGGCGGGCGCGACGGCCGCCACGAGGTCGTCGAGGATCTGGTTGGTCACGGCCTCGTGGAAGGCGCCCTTGTCGCGGTAGCTCCACAGGTACAGCTTCAAGCTCTTCAGCTCGACGCAGCGCTCCGCCGGCGTGTAGCGGATGCGGATCGTGGCGAAGTCGGGCTGCCCCGTCTTCGGGCAGAGGCAGGTGAACTCCGGGCAGTCGAAGCGGATCTCGTAGGCGCGTCCGGGACGCGGGTTGGGAAAGGTGTCGAGCGCGCTGGAGGGCTTGGTGCTCATGGCTTCCACACTCTAGTCAGCGCGACAGGCGACCGGAACCCTCGGCCACCACGCGATCGCCCACCATCCGCTCGATCCACCACCACGCCGCCTCTCCGTCCGCCAAGCGACGGCGCGCCTCCGCCTCCAGCCCGAGCGCGCGCCACGCGCCGCCCACGGGCGCCAACTCGCGCTCGAACCACGCCAGACCTTGTTCACCCAGCACGCGCGCCACCACGCGCGGCGCGCCGGCGAGCGGCTGCCACGACTGGTCGAGCTGGTCGAGCACCCAGTCGTCGCCCTCGACGCGCGGGGGCTCGATGCGCCATGGCGCATCGGCGCGCAGCTCCGCGCTCTTGATGCCGGCGAGCGGCATCTCGAACCACCCGCGACGCACGACTCCG
>JBEBCR010000125.1:0-5454 GCA_041157565.1 Planctomycetota bacterium
AGTCGCCCTGAGCCGCTCCTCGCGCGCGACGAAACCATCGGACATGCCGCAAGCCAGCGTCTCCTCCACCTCCCTCGTGGCGCGCGACCTCGCGCGCCGCTTCGGACCGGTGCAGGCGCTCTCCGGCGTGTCGGTCGAATTGCGCCCCGGACGGGTGCACGCCTTCGTGGGCGCCAACGGCGCCGGCAAGTCGACCTTGGCGCGCATCCTCGCCGGAGCCGACCGCCCGGACGCGGGGACGATGGAGCTCGACGGCGCGCCGTACGCGCCGATCGACCCCGCGCGGGCCCGCTCGCGCGGCGTGGCGATGGTGCACCAGGAGCTCTCCATCGCGCCGCACCTGTCGGTGGCGGCGAACATCGTGCTGGGCGACGAACGTCCGCGCGGACTCCTGCTGCGCCGTGGCGACGAGCAGCGCCGAGCGCGCGAAGCACTGGCGAAGCTCGGACGCGCCGACCTGCCCCTCGACAAGCTGGCGGGCGAGCTGCCCACGGCGATCCAGCAACTGCTCGAGCTGGCGCGCGCCTTGGCGAGCGACGTGCGCGTGCTGCTCCTGGACGAACCCACGAGCTCGCTCGAGCGCGACGACAAGCTGCGCCTGCTCGCGCTGGTCGAGCAGCTGCGCGAGCGTGGGCTCGCCATCGCGTGGATCGGCCACCACCTCGACGAGGTGCTGCGCCTCGCCGACGACCTGCTCGTCCTGCGCGACGGCGTCGTGGTCGCGCGCCACCAGCGTGGCGTCGGAGCCGACGAGTTGGTGCAGGCCATGAGCGGTCGCGCCCTCGCCGCGGACGCGGCCCAGGTCCGCGTCCGCGACGGCGCGCCGCTCCTCGCGCTGCAGGGCTTCCGTCCGCGACACTTCCGCGCGCCCCTCGACCTCGAGGTGCGCGCCGGCGAGATCGTCGGGCTCGCCGGCCTCGTGGGCGCCGGGCGTTCGCGGCTGCTGCGCTCGATCCTCGGCGCGACGCCGCACGACGCGGGCACGGCGCGCCTGGCGGGCGTGGAGATCGGCCTCGATCCGCGAAGCTCCGTGGCGCAGGGCGCAGGCTTCGTGTCGGAGGACCGCAAGCGCGACGGGCTGTGCTTGTCCATCCCCATCGTCGACGAAGTGTCCTTGTCGGCGCCAGGTCGCGAAGCGCGCCTCGGCGCGCTGCGCCAAGGCGCGCGTCTCGCGCGCGTCGCCGGCCTCGTCGACGAGGTGCGCGCCAAGGTCGTGGGACTCGACGAATGCGCCGCCACCTTGTCCGGCGGCAACCAGCAGAAGCTCGCCCTGGCGCGCCTGCTGCACATGGACGCGCGGCTTTGGCTGCTCGACGATCCGACGCGCGGCATCGACGTGTCGGCCAAGCGCGACATCCACGCGCTGGTGCGCGCGAAGGTCGCCGACGGACGCGCCGCGCTGGTCGCCAGTTCCGACATCCCCGAGCTGCTGTCGTGGTGCGACCGGATCGCCGTGCTGGCGCGCGGCCGCGTGGTCGCCCTGCGCCCGGCCGCGGATTGGACCGAGGACGAGATCCTCGCCGCCGCCACCTCGGCCGCCGGAGAAGCCGCATGAAGCGCATACTCCCGGCCTGGCGCGGCTCCAACCCGGTCCTGGCGCCGCTTTTCGGACTCGCCCTCGTCGTGCTCGCCGCGACGCTGTGGGGTTGGTCGGAGAAGCCCGACTCCCCCTTCGTGTCGGGCTACCGCGCGGCGCTCGTGCTCAAGCAGTCGGCCATCGTCGCCACCGGGGCCCTGGGCATGACGCTGGTGATCGCGGCCGGCGGGATCGACCTCGCCATCGGCTCGCTGCTGGCCTTGTGCTCGGTAGTGCTGGCCAAGGCCCTGCAGTCGGGGCATTCCGGCGCCGAGGCGCTCCTCATGTCGCTCGCCACCGGCGTGGTCGCCGGAGCCGTGCACGGCCTGCTGGTGACGCGCGCGCGCCTCGCGCCGTTCATCGCCACGCTGGGCACGATGCTCGTGTGGCGCGGCGCCGCCGAGGAGGTCTCCTCGCAGAAGAAGCTCTCGGCCGATTCGCCCGAGTGGCTCGCTTCGCTCTTGGATCCGCCCGCCGCCGGCGACCTGCTGCCGGTCGCCACGGGAGTCGTGCTGGTCCTCGTCGCCGCCTTGGCGATGGCGTGGATGCTGGCCCGCACCGTCTTCGGTCGCCGCATCTACGCCATCGGCTCCAACGAAGCGGCCGCGCGCCTGTGCGGCGTGCCCATCGCCACGACCAAGGTCCTCGTGTACGCGTTGATGGGCCTCTTCGCCGCCGCAGCGGGCGTCCTGGAGTTCAACAACCTCAACTCGCAGGGCAACCCCAGCTCGGGCATCGGCTGGGAACTCGACGTCATCGCCGCGGTCGTGCTGGGCGGCGGGTCCTTGTCGGGCGGCAAGGGCAGCATCGCGGGATCCCTGCTCGGAGCCTTGCTGATGACCACCTTGCGCAGCGCGTGCGTCTACGCGGAGGTGCCCGATCCCCTGCAGAAGGTGCTGGTCGGCGCCATCATCCTGGTGGCGGTGGCGCTCGACCGTTGGCGCGAACGCGCGCGCTGAGCGGCCTCAGCGCGGCACCGGGCCGACCCGCGGCACGCAACCCTCGTGCGCGGGATCGTGGTACGAGTAGTAGACCGGGGCCACGCTCGACCACGGCGCCCATGGGATCACGGCTTCGCCTTGCCTCGTGCCCGTGCGCACCTCGACCCGCAGTTCGGGGCCATCGAAGCCCGTCAGGGCGGAGAAGGGCATCGACCAGAAGTACAGTCGCCGCGAATGGAGCGAGACGGCGACGTGGAAGTCCGGTTCCCCCGCCGGCGAGTCCCACCGCCAACTTCCGGTGGCGGCGTTGCGCAGCGTGAAGCCCCCCGCCGGCACGGTCCACTCCCTGCGCGTCGCGGTGTCCGGATCGACGAAGGCGATCGTCAGCGGCTCGCTTGCCGGCGCCCAGCCGTCGCCCACGTCGAGCGAGCACGAGCCGAGGACCAGGCCGAAGATGTTGGCGCGCAAGTCCTCGATCTCGAAGCAACGCAGCGGGCCGTAGGACGGCGCCGACTCGACGAGGAAGCAGGTCGAGGTCGAACGCTGCAGATCCGGCACGGTCAGGATCGCGGCCGGATCTCCCACCGAGGCGAAGAGAGCCTCGCCGCCCCATGTGGAGGCCCCGCTCGCCATGGCGCGCGCCTCCAGCACGTAGATCCCGGGACCGCCGAAGTCCTGGATGCGCGCCGCGTAGGTGCCGTCGCCGGCGAGGTCGTCGAGCGTCGTGTCGGAGCCGTCGTCGCGCAGCACGAGGTTGGCGCTGGTCCCGTCGGGCTTGTGCAGCGTGCCCGACACGTTGCCCCCGACCACGGGAAGTCCAGCGAATGAAAGCGTCGCGCGCACGACGACGGCCTCGGGCCAGGCATAGGTCGGCTTGTCCGGCCACGCCACCAGTCGCGCGCCGACCTCGTCGGATTGGACGGAGATCTGGTAGGAGGTCGGGCCGCCGACGACGCTCGCGCCTTGCACGCTCGCCGCCCACAAGCCTTGTTGGATGCAGGGCGCTCCGCGCCAAGTCCAGATGGCGAAGCCCGGACCCTCGACGAGCTCTTCGCACGCGCTCGCCCCCCCGATGGCGCCGCCCGCGAGCGTGGTGCCCGGCGGCGCGATGGAGAAGTCGAGGTCCTGGGCGGCGTCGGGCCACGTCAACACGAAGCGCAGGAGGCTCGGCGTCCCGTCCACCCAGACCTGGTGCGTGCGGCTCATGCCGTTCGAGATGCGCTCCTCGACGTGCGCCAGCTCCGCCTGGCCGTTGGCCGAGGCGCCGACGCGCGCCAGCGTCGAGGGCAGCAAGGACGCCGTGCGCGCATGGTGGTACTCCCCTCCCGTCGCCTCCACCAGCGGCACGAGCACGCCGTGGCCATCGGCCCCGACGCCCACCGCGACGACGGACGCGCCGCTGGACGCGATGCTCGCCCCGACCGATTGTTCGCTCGGCCCGGTGTCCGCCGGACCATCGGCGACGAGCACCAGCGTGTTGGCGCAGGAGGGATCGCCGGCCCCCGCGAGCATGTCGCGCGCCGTGGCAAGGCCCAGCCCGGTGGCGCGGCCACCTCCCGCGCTCCAGCCATCGATGGCGGCGAGAGCCGTCGCGATCTCCGCCGATCCCGTGACGGGCGTCTCCACCATGTCGATGCTGGCGAGGTCGGCGAAGGAAGCCACGCCGAGCATGTCGCCGACCCGCGAGCCGCGCGCCAGGATGCCGGCCCCGCGCTTGGCCAAGGCGAGCTTGGTGGCGCCGCCCGCGCCGGAGGCGACGAGGCCCATGCTGGCCCCGCGCGCCACGCACAAGGCGACGCGCCGCAGCTCCGTGCCGCCCAACCCGACGAAGACCGGATCCGGCGCCGCCGAGGGATCCTGGATCGGCAGGCCGACGGGCGCGGCCAAGGGGCGCAAGCGATGCGAGGCGACCGACTCCCAACACGACAGGCCGCCATTCAGTCGGGTCTGGCCGGAGTCGGCGTCCGGGTCGTGGTTGGCGGCGACGCACCATTCGTCGAGCGTGTACTCCTCGGGCGAGTTGATGCGCCCGCCGCGCAGGAAGTAGTTGTCCATCAAGCTGTAGGTCGTCGTCGAGTCCCCCGGCATGGGCTCGCACTCGCCATCGCTGTCGCCGACGCGCCGATACTCGTCGCCGAGGCGCCAGACGAGGTGGCCGAGCTCGTGCACGACGGTCAGGGCGTCGCCCTCGCGACCATGCAGCTCGAGGAAGTTGCTGTTGAAGTAGAGATTGGCGTGCAGCTTGGGCTTGCCGTAGCCATCGAGCGTCGCGTGGGCGCGGCCATGCCCGGGATGCACCCACACCTCGGCTTCGCGCCCGAAGGCCTTGTTGTTGGCGATGCCGATGCGGCCAAGCGTGCAGGCGCCATCAGTCGCGTCGGCGAGGCGGAAGTTCGCCTTGAGCAAGCCGTACTGCACGATGGCCACCTCGGCTGGAGTCGCGTCCCAGCGCAAGGAAACGCAGAAGTCGAACCGTCGTGCGGCTCCATCCACGCGCCACTTGCCGTCGCCGGCGCTGGCATGCACCGAGGACAGCGCCACGAGGATGGCGAACGCGGCGCGGAGGCGCGCCAGCAGCGAAGGTCGCGAAGAACGGGACATGCGGCACGACTCCTTGCGGAGCCGCGCGACGAAGGCCAACGGCGCACCACGCGTCGCCGCCAACCGCCAGCTCCGCGACGCAGGCTAGGGAGCTGCGCCGATCGTCGGCATGGAGAGCAGTCGGTAGCCGCCATGGCGCAAAGTGCGCAGTCGCCAAGCGCGGTGCATGAACGAACGCGGGCGACGCCGCAAGGCGCCGCCCGCGCGGGCTGCAGGACTTCCCGCTCGCTCGCGCGGGCGGGACAACCCTTCTGGCGTCAGTTGTTGTCGGCGAAGGGGCCGAGGACCAGCAGGTCGCCGTTGTTGTTGGTGCCGGCGCCGTAGGGCAGCGACGAG
>JBEBCR010000126.1:0-8203 GCA_041157565.1 Planctomycetota bacterium
CGCGCGTCCTCGTGGTTGGCGCGAGCGAGGTTGCGGCCAACTGGATGCTGCCGCAGAACCGCGACTTCACCTTGTTGTGCTTCAACTGGCTGGCGGCGCGCGACACGCGCGTTGCGCTCAAGCGCCAGGATCCGGCCGCGCGTCGGCTCGACCTGTCGCAGGCCGAGGCGTTGAGCGGCATCTACCTGGTGGCGGTGTGGCTCGCGCCGCTCGCCTGCGCGCTGCTCGGCCTCCTCGTGTGGTGGAGGCGCCGCGCGTGAAGCTGCGCGGATTGCTGCTGCTCCTCGCGCTCTTCGCCGGCCTCTGGGCCGCCTGGCGCTGGGTGGAGGGCGAGGAACGCCGAGTCGAGGCGGACCTCGACCGCGCGCTGGTCGAGGGCGCGCACGAAGCCGACGTGGTCGGCGTGCGCCTCGAGAGCGTCGAGCGCGACTACATCGCGGAGTTCCGGCGCCGGGCCGATGGGGCTGGTTGGGACATGCTCTCGCCTTGGGAGGCGCGCGCCGACGCCGGATTGCTCGCGAGCCTCGTCTCCGTGTGCTTGTCGCGTCGCGGGACCGTGGTCGCCGACGCGGACCTCGCCGGGTTGCAGCTCGATCCGCCGCGCCACGAGGTGCGCTTGCGGCTGGCCGGCGGCGCGGAGCGTCGGGTGCGCGTCGGACGCGTCGACCTCGACGCGCAACGCGTCTGGGCCTGGAGCGAGGGGCGCGCGATGCTCGTCCTGCGCGACCTGGAGACCTTGACCGACCGCATGCTCGACGAGTGGATGTCGCGCAACCTGACCGACCTCGACGCGCGCCAGGTCGTGCGCGTCGAGCGCCGTGGACGGCACGCTCGCGACGGAGTGGAGCACGACCTCGCGCTCGACGCCGGCCTGTCGGGTGGCGAGTGGCGCCTGCAAGCGCCGTGGCGCGCGCGCGCCGAACCGCAGGCGATCGGCTTGCTGGCGCAGCTTTCGGCGGGGCTGCGCGTCGAGCAGTTCGTGGACCTCGGCGTGCGCACGCGCGCCGAGCTGGGCCTCGATCCGCCGCGCTTCACGCTCGAGGCGACCACGCTGCGCGACGAGCGCGCCAGGCTGTCCTTCGGCGGAAACCTCGATGGTCGCATGCTGGTCGCCTCCGACCAGCGGCCGTGGTCGGGCGTGGCCGAGCCGGATGTGCTCGAGCTCGCCACGTCGCCCGCCCTGGACTTCGTCGACCTCGTCGCATGGCGGCTGCCGCGCGCGCAGGTCGACGAGATCGTCGTCGAGCGCGGCGGAACGCGCACGGAACTGCGGCGCGATGCGGCTGGTTGGAGCGTCGCGCAGGGGGCGGCGCGCGCGGGCTTCGCCGAGCCGTTCCATCCGGCCGAGGAAGCGCGCGTGCAGGCCTTGCTGCGCCTCTTCGAGGAGGCTCGCTTCTCGAGCATGCGGCCGGGGCTGGCGCTCGACCATCGAGGGGCCGACGGCGGCGCCTGGCTTTCCGCGCGCGGCGCGCGGCAAGGCGTGCTGTTCGGACCCGAGTGGGGCGAGCCGGGCGCGACGCCCCTCGTGCGCGCGCGACGCGACGGCGAGGATCTGGTCGCGCTGCTCGATCCGCGCTTCGCGCTCGAGCTCGAGCGCGCCAGCGCCAACTTGTGGAGCCTCGCGATCCTCTCGGTGGACGAAGTGCGGCTGCGCGCGCTGGTCCTCCTCTGCGAGGGGCGCGAGCGGCGCTACGAGCGCGGCCGCAAGGGCGTTTGGACCTTGTCGGGCGTCGACACGGAGGCGGTCGAGTTGCGCGAGGTGCTCGACCCCGTGCTCTTCCTCAAGGCGGCCGAGCACGTGGGCGACGCCGAAGGACGAGCGCGCCTCGCCGAAGCGGTCGAGGTGCGGATGCTCGGCGAAGGCGAAGTGGTGGCGAGCTTCGTGGTCGGACTGGACGGCGAGGGCCGTCCAGCCGTGGACTGCGCCGGGCGGCGCAGCCTGCTGCGCGACGCGGACTTGCCGGCGCGGCTGCGCGCCATCGCGTCGCGCTGATGGTGGCGGGCGCGCCCCGGCCCTCAGGCCGAGGCGGACTTCCGGGCGGAGTCGGCGGCCTTCTGGGCCACGTACTCCTCGAGCAGCTCGCGATCGGACTCGCGCATGTCGTGCAGGAACACGGCCACCTCCCAGTGGTCGACGAGCTTGGAGATCTTCTCGCAGCGCACCACCGCGCCGCTGCCCTTGATCAAGTGCTTGCCGAGCGGCAGGGCCACCTCGAGCACCGTCATCAGCTGCAGGGGCTGGTCCATGTAGAAGCAGACGCCGGCGCGCGAGACATCGCGCATGCGGGCCTGCACGGGGCCCTTGGAGGTCTCCAGCGTGATGGGGAGGTCGGCGTCGACGCGCATCCAGCGGCGACGCTCGGCTCCGGTCTTCTTGCGGACGGATTCGGGGTGGGAGGAAGTCACGTGCGTAGGGTACTCCAGCTGGTAGCTGTTCCCATTCTAGGGGTTGCGGCCGCCTTGGGAAGCAGGCGTGCAACCGGCGTTCCCGTCTTCTAGACTCCGCCCTCCCGGAGCCCCGCGCGGGCCTTTCCGGGCCGATCCGGCCCCGCGGCCGGTCTCCTTCGGCTCCTCGCCACGCCGCGCGCGTCGCGAGGCGGGCGCTGGGGGCGTGCGGCGGGGCGAGGCAGGGCGCCCACGGATCGGGCACCACCGCCACAAGACGGACGGCCTCGCCGAGGTCGTCACCCGCACGACAGACGAGGACGCACGACACCCATGGCGAGCTTCAACAAAGTCATCCTGATGGGCAACCTGACCCGCGACCCCGAGTTGCGCTACACCGGCAACAACATGGCCGTGTGCAAGTTCGGCTTGGCGGTCAACCGCCGCTTCAAGGATGGCGCCACCGGCGAGTGGAAGGAGGAGCCCACCTTCGTCGACGTGACCATCTTCGGCTCGCGCGCCGAGCCGTTCGCCAGGTACCACAAGAAGGGCAAGCCGGCCTTCATCGAAGGTTCCCTGCGCCTCGACACGTGGGAGGACAAGAACGGCGGCGGCAAGCGCAGCAAGCTGTACGTCGTGGCCGACACCTGGGAGTTCGTCGGCGGAGGCCGCGAAGAGGGTGGAGGCGGAGGAGGTGGCGGGTACGAGCGCGGCGGAGCGATGCGTTCCTCCGACGCCGGTGGCGGCGAGTGGGGCGGCGGTGGCGGCGGCGAGCCCATGTCGCCGGACGACACGCCGTTCTGATCCGCCCAGCGCGCGGACGCCTCGACCACGTCGGCGCGCGCGGCGCGCTCGTCGACGGGGCGGGGCGCGCCGCGCAAGCGACCATGCGCCTGAAGCTGCGCCTCTACGCCTCGCTGCGCGAGCGCGCCGGCCGCGACGAGATCCTGCTCGAGCTGCCGGGGGACTCCATCCCGTCGACGCGCCTGCGCGCCGAGGTCGAGCGCCTGCATCCCGAGCTGGGTTCGCTGGAGCACGTGGCGCTGGTGGTGGGCACCGACTACGTGCGCGGCGAACGCCTGCTGCGCGAGGGCGACGACGCGGCCTTGCTGCCGCCCGTCTCCGGGGGCGAAGCGGGCGGAGCCGTGGACGAACCGGGGCTCTTCGCGCTGGTGCGCGGCAACTTGGAGCCGGAGGAGTGGACGCGGCTCGTCGAGCATCCCTCCTGCGGCGCGGTGTGCGCCTTCGTGGGCCGCACGCGCGACGTCAACCGCGGAGAGCGCGTCGTGCGCCTCGAGTACGAGTCGTTCGAGGCCATGACCGGCCCCGAGATGGCGCGCATCTTCGCCCGCGCGCGCGCCGAACTGCCCAAGGCGTCCCTGCGCATGGTCGTCGCCCACAAGGTGGGCGTGGTCGAGGTGGGCGCGCCTTCGGTGGTCGTGGCGGTGGCGAGTCCGCACCGCGACGACGCCTTCCGCGCCTGCCGCTTCCTGATCGACGAGCTCAAGCAGTCGCTGCCGATCTGGAAGAAGGAAGTCTACGCCGACGGACACCACTGGATCGGAGAGCGATCGTGATCGAAGTCCACGTGCACCCCGTGACGCCCTTCGAGCAGAACTGCTCGATCCTCGTGTGCGGCGCCACGAAGGAGGCGGTGGTGGTCGACCCCGGCGGCGACGCGCGCGGCATCGCCGAGTTCCTGTCGGGGCTCGGCGCCAAGCCCGTCGCCATCTGGCTGACGCACGCCCACCTCGACCACGCGGCGGCCACCAAGGAGTTGTCGGACCTCCTGGCGCTGCCGATCCTCGGGCCGCACGAGGACGACCGCTTCTGGATCGAGCTCCTGCCCGAGCAGGCGCGCATGTACGGCTTCCCGCCGGCGCAGCGCTTCGAACCGACGCGCTTCCTCGTCGATGGCGACACGCTGCGGGTGGGCGAGGAGGAGTTCGTCGTGCGCCACTGCCCCGGCCACACGCCCGGGCACGTCGTGTTCCACAACAAGGCGGCGCGCCTCGCCATCGTGGGGGACGTGCTGTTCGACGGCTCGATCGGCCGCACGGACTTCCCGCGCGGCGACTACGCCACCTTGATCCGCTCGATCAAGGAGCGCGTGCTCCCGATGGGCGACGACACCACCTTCCTGCCCGGCCACGGCGGCACCTCGACGCTGGGGGCCCAGCGGCGCGGGAATCCCTTCCTCGTCCATCCCGAGCGCCACGGCCCCTGGACCCCTTGAGCGCGGCGCGCGGCCTTGGGCGCGCGCTGGAGGGTGCCCCCGCGGGGTCGGGTTCGCTATCCTCCTCGCCACGATGAACCACCTGCGCCAGCACTCGTGGAACAAGCAGGGCGTCGAGCGCGAGACGCTCGAAGTCGACGTGTGCCTCGTCGGCGGCGGCGCCGCCAACCTCGCCTGCGCCATCGCGATGGCGCGCGAGTTCCAGCGCCTCGGCCAGGCGGACAAGTCCATCCTCGTGCTCGAGAAGGCCGAGGACGTTGGCTACCACACGCTCTCCGGCGCGGTGATGAACCCGCGCGCGCTCAAGGAGCTCTTCCCGGACTGGAAGGAGCAGGGCTTCCCGATCCTCTCCGAAGTCGGCCCCGACGGCATGTGGTGGCTCACGAAGACGGGCAAGCGCGAGTTCAACGGCAAGCTCTGCCCGCCGCAGCTGCAGAACCACGGCAACTGGATCGTCTCCATGCACGAGGTCGTGCGCTGGATGAAGGAGAAGGCCGAGGCGCTGGGCGTGCAGGTCTACCCGGGCTTCGCCGCGGCCGAGATCCTGTTCGAAGGCGAAGGCGCCGAAGAGCGCGTCGTCGGCATCCAGACGCGCGACACCGGCATCGACAAGCACGGCGAATGCAAGGGCTCGTACGCTCCCGGCATGAACGTGCGCGCCAAGGTGGTCGTGTTCGGCGAAGGGGCGCGCGGGCACCTCGCCAAGCACCTCGTCAAGCGCCACAAGCTCGACGAGGGCCGGAACCCGCAGACCTACGGCACGGGCATCAAGGAGATCTGGGAGGTCGCGCCCGAGATCGCCGCGCAGTGGAAGGGGCGCGTCGTGCACACCGGCGGCCATCCGCTGGGCTTCGACGGCTACGGCGGCTCGTGGATCTACGGACTGCCCGACAACCGCCTCTCGATCGGCTACGTGGTCGGGCTGGACCACCACGACGCCAAGCTCGATCCGCACGCGCTGTTCACGCAGTGGAAGCAGCACCCCTCGATCGCGGCGCTGCTCTCGGGCGGCAAGCTCGTGCGCTACGGCGCCAAGACGATCCCCGAGGGCGGCTGGTACGCCATGCCCAGGCTCTTCGGCAACGGCTACGTGCTCGTCGGAGACACCGCGGGCTTCCTCGACACCTCGCGCCTCAAGGGGGTGCACCTCGCGATGAAGAGCGGCATGCTCGCCGGCGCCGCCGTCGCCGAGGCGGTGGCGGCGGGCGACTGCTCGTCGGCCAAGCTCGCGCGCTACAGCGAGCTCGTCGAAGGCTCGTGGGCCAAGGAGGAGCTGTGGAAGGTGCGCAACTGGCGCCAG
The DNA here is from genome assembly GCA_041157565.1 of Planctomycetota bacterium. Taxonomy (GTDB): domain Bacteria; phylum Planctomycetota; class UBA1135; order UBA1135; genus SXXH01. The sequence goes on from JBEBCR010000126.1 coordinate 5,922, forward strand.
GCCTTCGACCAGGGCTTCCTCGCCGGCATGCTCGACGCGGGCGTGCAGATGCTGACCGGCGGCCGCGGCCTCGTGGCGCGTCGCCAAGGCCACGCCGACCACTCGACGACGCGCCCGGTGGCGCAGTCGAGGATGGAGAAGCCCAAGTTCGACGGCGTCCTCGCCTTCGACAAGCTGACCGACGTGTACAGCTCGGGCACGATCCACGAGGAGGACCAGCCGCCGCACCTCCTGGTGCTCGACCCGTCGATCTGCGTCGAGCGCTGCACCAAGGAGTACGGCAACCCCTGCCAGCACTTCTGCCCGGCGGCGGTCTACGAGTGGCCCAAGGACGAGGCCGGCGCCGCCCGGCCCAAGGGCCCGATCGTCAACTTCAGCAACTGCGTCCACTGCAAGACCTGCGACATCGCCGATCCGTACCAGAACATCGAATGGGTCGTGCCCGAAGGCGGCGGCGGCCCCAAGTACGTCGGCATGTGACGCAGGAGCCGCGTCGCGGGCGCGAAGGACCACCGGGCGCGCCGCGCGGCGTGTCCATTTTCCTTGACAGTCCGGCCCCGGAGGCCGGCGAACACAAACAGAGATGAAGCTCACCACGCACGACCAAGCCGGCAAGCCGGTCCCCGCCAACCTCCACGTCGTCCTCGTCGAGGAGGGCGGCAAGCCCGTCCTGCCCAAGGGCCTCGACGTGCCCGCGCAGGCCTTCGCCAACTTCAAGGGCGAGTTCCGCGAGACGCGCCTCGCCGACTGCGTGGACGGCTCGGGGCTGCACGTGCTGGCGGTCGGCGCCGGCAAGCTCGAAGCCTTCGACGCCGAGCGCGCGCGCCGCGTCGCGGCCGTCGCCGTGCAGAAGGCCGAGTCGGCCCAGGTCCAGGCCGCGGCGGCGCACTACCCGCGCGCGCTGCAGGACAAGGTGGGTGCGCACGCCTTCGGCGTGGCTTGCGCCGAGGGCTCGCGCCTCGGCTCGTACCGCTTCGACAAGCGCAAGACCAAGCCCAAGGCCAGGAAGCTCGGCCACGTGGCGTGGTCGGCGCAGGGCGCGCAGTTCGCGCAGGGCTTCGCGCGCGGCCTCGCGTCCGCGGACGCGTGCTGCTTCGTGCGCGACCTGCAGAACGAGCCGGCCAACCTGATGACGCCGCGCGACCTCGCCGCCGCGGCCAAGTCGCTCGCCAAGGGGCCGCGCGTCAAGTGCACCGTGCTGGAGCCGGCGCAGATGAAGAAGCTCGGCATGGGGCTCCTCCTGGGCGTCGCCAATGGTTCGGACGAGCCGCCGCGCTTCATCCACCTCGTCTACAAGCCCAAGGGCAAGAGCAAGGGCCGGGTGTGCCTCGTCGGCAAGGGCCTGACCTTCGACTCGGGCGGCATCTCGATCAAGCCCTCGGCCAAGATGGACGAGATGCGCTACGACATGTCCGGCGGCGCCGCCGTGCTGGGCGTGTTCCACGCGCTGCGCACGCTCGACGTGCCGTGGGAGGTCCACGGCCTCGTGGCGGCCACGGAGAACATGCCCAACGGCCGCGCCACCAAGCCCGGCGACATCCACGTCGCCATGGACGGCACGACGGTCGAGGTGCTGAACACCGACGCCGAAGGTCGCCTCGTGCTGGCCGACGCCCTGTGCTACGCGCGCGCCAAGGTCAAGCCCGACACCATCGTCGACCTCGCCACCTTGACGGGCGCGGTCGTGACGGCGCTGGGCCACGAGATGGCCGGCCTGTTCGCCAGCACGGCGGCGCTCGAATCGCAGCTGCGCGCCGCCGGCGACGAGTGCGGCGAGCGCCTGTGGCCGCTGCCCTTGATCGACGTGCACAAGGACGGCATGAAGGGCGCCTTCGCCGACCTGAAGAACATCTCCGGCGGCGACATGGGGGCCGGATCCTCGGCTGGCGCCGCGTTCCTGGCGCACTTCGCCGGCGACGTGGAGTGGGCCCACCTCGACATCGCGGGCGTCGCCTGGGGCGGCGCGGCGCGCGACTGGACCGGCGGCCAGATGGGCTCGGGCTACGGCGCGCGCATGCTGCTGCGCTGGCTCGAGACGCGCTGAGTCCGCGGCGGGCTGTAAAGTAAATTTGACAGGCCCGGCCGCGCCGCGCGGACGGGCCTGCGTGCTTCCTGGCGCGGCGCGAGGCAGGCGCGCCGACGCAAGGGACGAGCGCGGCGCTGGTGGGGGAAGGGGGGCTCGAACCCCCACGCCATCGAAGGCTTCGGATTTTAAGTCCGATGCGTCTGCCGATTCCGCCATTCCCCCGGCGCGACGACGCCAGAGCCTAGGATCTTTCGTG
>JBEBCR010000127.1:0-2659 GCA_041157565.1 Planctomycetota bacterium
GCGTCGACGCCGCCTTCTTCGCGGCCAACGGCTGGGTCAGCGTGCTGCTCGCCGCCGGGGCGCTGGCGCACTACGCGCTGGCGGGCTGGGCCGGCTAGGATCGGGCGCGGAGACGCAGCCAGGACGACCATGGCACAGGCAGGCAAGAAGCACCGCGCGCCCTCGCCCCTCGAGGCCATCGCGGCGTTGAAGTCGGAACTGGCGGCGGGGCGCCTGCCGCGAGCCGTGCTGCTGAAGGGCGAAGAGCACTGGCTGCGCGACGAGTGCGCCAAGGCCTGCGCGCAAGCGGCAGCGGCGCGCGGCCTGGAGTCGTGCCGCCACGACACGCGCGATCCGGACTTCCGCGCGCAGCACCTGCTCGACGAGCTCCTGGCGCCGCCGATGTTCGCCGCGGCGCGCGCCATCTTCGTGCGCGAAGCCGGACCACTGCTCAAGAAGGACGACAAGGACGAGGCCGCGTTCGCGCGCTGCGCCATCGCCCACCTCGAGTCGGAGAAGGAAGGCTTCCTGCTCGTCGAGGCCGAGGGCGTCCGCGCCGACTCGCGCCTCGCCAAGGCGGTGCTCGCCTGCGGGGGCGTGCTGGTCGACTGCCGCAAGCTCTACGATTCGCCTCCGCCGTGGAAGCCCGATCCGCGCGAGACCGAGTTGGCGCAGTGGACCATGGCGCGCGCGCGCCACCACGCGCTCAAGGCCTCGGCCGAGGAGTGCGTGTGGATCGCGGCCGCCTGCGGCAACGACCTCGGCGCCATCGACGCGGCGCTCTTGCGCGCCAAGTCGCGCGGCCCCGAGGGCCTCAAGGCCGCGGTGGGCTGGTCGAGCGGCGCTTCGCCGTTCGTCCTCGCCGAGGACTGCGCGCGCGGCGACGCCAAGGCCTGCCTCGCCGGCATCGAGGCCTTGTTCCGCCACGGGTTCCGCGGCTCGGACGGCGAACGCGAGCTCGACCGCCACGCGTTGTCCGCCGTGCTGTTCGGGGCGCTGCGCGGCAAGCTGCGCCAAGCCTCCGCCGGAGCCGCCGCCCTCGAGCGCGGAGCCGCCGCCTCGGCCGCCGCCGACGCGGCCGGGGTGCCGCCGAACCCGCGCGCCAGGGAGGAGTTCGAGGCGCGCGTGCGCCTGCGCACGGCCGCAGCCTGGCGCGCCCAGCTCTTCGACCTCGCGCGGCTCGAGCGCCGCTCGCGCAGCGGGGCCGAGGTCGACGCGGCGGAGTGGGCCGCCTTCGCCCTGCGCCACCGTCGCGAAGGCGTGGCGCGTCCGCGCTAGCCGCGCGCGGCCCGCGGATGGGACGGGGGCGCGCGCTCCTACGCACGAGGTCGTAGCCGAGCGCGCGGCGTGCGCGTCGAGCGTTCCTTTGCCTCAAGACCACGCGCGGCGAGGTCGATGCTGGATCCACGGCCCGGAATGGCGCGCATGCGCCAGGCGCGAGGCCGCCACCACGACCACCACCTGGCACCCCGCCGCGCCACGGCGCAGGGAGCCGCACCACCATGAGCGACATGGACGATGCAGTCCGCGAGTTCCTGGTCGAGAGCTACGAGAATCTCGACCGGCTCGACACGGACCTGATCACCCTGGAGGAGAACCCCCGCGAGCGCGAGACGCTGGCGAGCATCTTCCGCACGATCCACACGATCAAGGGCACCTGCGGGTTCCTCGGCTTCGGCAAGCTCGAGTCGGTGGCCCACGTCGGCGAGAACCTGCTGTCGCGCCTGCGCGACGGCAAGCTCGAGATGAACGACGACATCGCCACCGGGCTGCTGCAGCTCGTGGACGCGGTGCGCCACATGCTCGGCTCGATCGAGAACTCGGGCGCGGAAGGCGAGGACGACTGGACGGCGCTCAAGGAGCTCCTGTCGCGCCTGCAGGACGGCGGCGCCGGCGCCGCCACGCAGGCCGCGCCCGCCGCCGCGCCGCTGGTGCGCGCGCGCCGGGAGCGCGAGGAGGTCGCCTCCTCCCTGCCCGCGGCGGCCACGTCGCCCTCGCCCTCGCCCTCGCCCGCGCCCGCGCCCGCCGCGACGGCCTCCGCCGCGCCCGCCAAGGCGAAGGACGAGGTGCCCGAGCGCGCCGAGTCGGAAGGCGACAAGCACGGCGCCATCAGCGAGTCGAACATCCGGGTCGACGTCGTGCTGCTGGACCGGTTGATGAACCTGGTCGGCGAACTGGTGCTCGCGCGCAACCAGATCCTGCAGCACGCCGCGCAGGACGGCGACTCGCCCGTCGCCGCCACGACGCAGCGGCTGAACCGCGTGACGACCGAGCTGCAGGAGGGCGTCATGAAGACGCGCATGCAGCCGATCGGCAACATCTGGGCCAAGTTCCCGCGCGTCGTGCGCGACCTCGCCAAGATGTGCGGCAAGGAAGTCCGGCTCGACATGGAGGGCAAGGACACCGAGCTCGACAAGACGATCATCGAGGCCATCAAGGATCCGTTGACGCACATCGTGCGCAACAGCATCGACCACGGCGTCGAGACGCCCGATCGCCGCGCCGCCGCGGGCAAGGACCGCGAAGGCCGCATCCTCATGCGCGCCTTCCACGAGGGAGGCCAGGTCAACATCGAGATCAGCGACGACGGTGGCGGCATCGACGTCGAGCGCGTGCGCGCCAAGATCGTCGAGAAGGGCCTGCTGCCGCCGGACGCCGCCGCTCGGCTGTCCGAGCGCGA
>JBEBCR010000128.1:0-2710 GCA_041157565.1 Planctomycetota bacterium
CCCGACTTCGAGGCGCCGCGCCTCGACGAGCTCGACCTGCCGCTCGCCCCGATCTCGGATCCCTCGGCCGAGACCGAGGGATCCTGGACCATCCCCGCGCGTCTGCACGTGGCGCTCGAGCGCCTGCGCGCCGCCGAGGCGCGCGGCGACGACGCAGCCTGCTACGACGCGCTCTACCGCGTGCTCGGGGAGCACGGCGAGCTCCTGCACGCGGGCCAGCCGTTGTCGCGCCTGTGCGCGCTGCGCATCGCGCGCATGCAGGCCCAAGGCAGGCGCCAAGGGCTCGAACCGCACGAGGCGCGCGCGCGCGCCGCCTTCGAGCGGCTGGGCCCGGACGCGGCCATCGACGAAGTCGAGGCGCTGGCGCGGCGCTACTTCGGCACCGCCACCGCCCTGGACGCCAGCGCGCGCATCCTCTCGATCGCCGCGCGCGACGGAGACTTGGCGCGCGCGGCGCAGGTCGTGCTGGCCGCGCTGCCGCCCGAGGGGGACGACGAAGCCAGCGCGCGGGCCTTGGCGCGCCTGGCGCAGGTGGCCGAGAAGAGCGGCGCGCCGAGCTACTGCTCGCTGCTCGTGGCCCAGCTCGCCGCCGAGCGCCCCGGCATGGCCGTGTCCTTCGAGGACGGCCAGCGCAGCCTGGAGCGCTGGAGCGAGGCCCTGCCGCGCCTCGGGCAACCCGACAACTGGGACGACGGCGCCGACTTCGCGGGCGACGCGCGGCGCTTCGAGGCCTGGGGCGGCCAGCACGAGTACCTCGGCCGCGGCGTGCCCGCCGGACCGATCGAGGCTTGGACCGCCGATCGTCCGCGCGACGCGTTGTTCGCGCAGGTGCTCGACAACGGCGGCGGCGACCTCGTGCTGCGCAGGCTCCTGTCGAGCGACACGACCGCGCCGGCGTGGACGAAGCGCGTGGCGCAGTCCGAGATCCCGCCCGCCACGCAGTTCGGCATCTTCGGCGGGCGCTTCTTCGCCGCGCCCGGGCTCGTGGTGCTGGTGCTGAAGGCGCGCGCCATCGCGTTGTCGCTCGAGGACGGCGAGCTGGCGTGGAGCGCGCCCATGCAGGCGGTCGGCGCGGCTTGCGCCGACGGCGTGCTCGTCGTGCGCGAAGAGGACGGCGCGCTGCGCGCCTTCGCCGTCGAGACCGGCGCCGCCCTGTGGAGGGCCAACGAGGAGCCCGGCGAGTTCGCCGCGCTGCCCCTCTTGGGCGCGCGCAGCGTCGTGTCCCTGCCCGCGCCGGGCAAGCGCGTCGTGGTCGTGCACGAGCTCGCCACCGGCAGGAAGCGCGCGGAATTCGAACTGGAGGCCACGGCGGCGGCCAACCTCGACCGCGACGCGTGGATCGACGCCGGACGCCTGCTCGTGCCGTGGTTCAACGAGGTGCGCGACCAGGTGCGCAACCAGATCGCCGTGCACCAGCTGCCGGGCGGCGCCTCGGTGGCGCGCATCGGCTTCGACGCCGAGGACGGCGCCCGACGCGTGCTCAACCATGTCGTGTCGCAGTCGGGCCGCCACTGGGCCTTCCTGCGGCCGTGGGCCACGAGCAGCAACAATCCGGCGCCGCAGCCGATCCTCGTGCGCGTCGACGCCGCGCGCGGCGAGCTCGACGCCGCCTCGACGATCAAGCTCGGCTTCGAGGACCGCGTGGTGGGCATGCCGCGCTTCCAGCGCCTGGAAGCCGCGCCCGGGCCGCTCTACCTGCTCGGCGTGCGGCCCGGCCAGGCGCAGCGCGAGGCGCGCGTGCGCTGCCTCGACCTCGAGCGCGGCGAACTGTGGAACGCCTCGATCGGGCTGCCCTACGACGAGATCCAGCACGGGCTGCAGCCGCCGCCCGCCGCCTCGCCCCGCGCCCTCGCCATCGCCCTCACGCAGTACGACCGCAAGTTGCCGACGCCCGACTTCCGGACGAGGCTCTTGTGGTTCGATCCCGCGAGCGGCCTGTCGCTGGGCACGCGCGACGTCCCCGCCGCCGAACGCGGCGACGTCCCGCAGCTCGTCCCTCTCGGCCAGCACCTGCTGCTGCGCACGCGCAACCAACTGGAGATCCTCCGATGATCCTCGCCCTGGCAACGGCGCTGTCGACCCTCTCCGCCCCCGTCGATTCCGGCCTGCAGGTGCGCGGGGACGCCACCGCCATCGTCGTCACGGAGGAGCACGCGCGCGCCGTGGAACGCGGCCTCGAGTGGCTCGCCAAGAAGCAGAACGCCGACGGCTCGTGGACGGCGCGCATCGGCTACAAGCTGAACAACGGCTTCAACTTCACCTCGGCGGACAAGGGGCACCTGGGAGTGACGGCGCTGGGCGGCATGGCCTTCTTGGCCGGCGGGCACCTGCCCGGCCGCGGGCGCCACGGCCAGCACATCGAGAAGGCGCTGTCCTTCGTGCTGTCGTGCGTGCAGGAGGACGGCTACATCACGCACGCCGGCTCGCGCATGTACGACCACGCCATCGCGACGCTGTTCCTCGCCGAGATCTGCGGCATGACGCACCGCGAGGACGTCGAGAAGAAGCTGCAGAAGGCGGTCGACTTCATCGTCAAGAGCCAGAACGCCGAGGGTGGCTGGCGCTACGAGCCCTACGCCGCCGAGAGCGACATGTCGATCGTGGTGTGCCAGGTCATCGCGCTGCGCTCCGCGCGCAACATCGGCATCCGCGTGCCCAAGTCCACGGTCGACCGCGCCGCGCGCTACGTGGTGGACTCCGCCGTCACGCG